>DATNQL010000661.1:0-32397 GCA_036704025.1 Stenomitos sp. | reverse complement strand
TCGTACTTTGCAACTCTTCATTACTCGACAAAATTTCTTCGTTGGCGGCTCTTAAGTCCTGATTCGTGGCTTGCTGCTCCTCAATAATCGATTGCAGATGTTCTCTTGTCGTTGTTAGTTCCTGCTTGAGCCGAGCAATCTCAGCCGCCTCCCTTGTGATGCGCTTAGAGGGGCTGCTGCCATCACCGATTGCCTCTGGTAATAGCATCACCGGAGCATCTTCAAATAGAACTAAGCAACACTCTTGTGTCTCCCCAACTTGGAATGGAGTGATATTAATCGTGATATGCCGGATGCGATTGCCCTCTCTCACCTCTATGCCTTCGCGTTTGACCGACAGCTTTTGCTGTCTTGCCTGGTAGATTGCAGTCTGTAACTCTCGCCGCAATTCTTCTTTTGCCATCCTCAGCAAATTCAAGCTCGCCCGACCCGGCGCGGGTTCCAGATAAGGACTGGTCTGCCCCCGAAATTGCAGAATTTCCAGGTTCGCGTCTACCACGACACCTGCTGGGGCATATTGATTCAACACAATCCGGTCTGCCTCTCTCTGCAATTCCAGGTCGGCTGGGAGTTGCTCGATCGCAGCAGGTTGAGGGTAGAAGATTGCTGGAGAAAAGGGAGTGGCAGTCAATTCAATGGTGGGGGGACTCGTTGTCAGCTTTTTGGCATAAATTTTGTTCTTTTTGTCGCATAGGGTAAACAAGTCCGTAAAGTCACCCACCGTTTCCGAGGAGCCTAACATCAGAAAGCCCGTGGGCTTAAGACCGTAGTGGAACATTGGCAGGAGCTTTTTCTGCAAAGGAGTTCCCAGATAGATCAGCACATTCCGACAGGTAATCAAGTCCAGCCGAGAAAACGGCGGATCGCCAATCAGGTTCTGTCTGGCAAAGACACAAACTTCGCGCACCGCTTTACTGACTTGGTAGCCCCCCTCAACTTGGACAAAGAACTGATGAAGACGTTCAGGGGAAACATTCGCGACTTGGCTAGGCGTGTAGATGCCGTTTCGGGCAAACTCGATCGTCGATTCACTGATGTCGGTGGCATAAATCTGAATCGGCAATCGGGGAAACTGATCGGCTAAAAACTCTAGCAAGCAGATGGCAATCGAGTAAGCTTCTTCGCCTGTCGAACAGCCTGCGACCCAAATGCGGATTGGTGTTCCTGGCATCTTATCTTGGATAATGACCGGAAAGACCAGGCTTTTTAGTGCCTTGAAGCTTTCCAGGTCGCGGAAAAAACTGGTGACATGAATCAAGAGATCGTGATACAACGCCGTTACTTCTGCCGGGTTGCTCTGGAGATAGCGGACATAATCCTCCAGTTGTTCTAGCTGGTACAACAGCATCCGCCGCCCAATCCGGCGATTTAAGGTAGTTAGTTTATAGTGAGTGAAGTCAACTCCTGTAGCCTTCCGCAGCAAATTGAAGATATTGGCGATCGCATCTTGGCTTACGGCCGACGACAGAATCTCTGATTCTGTCGTCGGCCGGTTGACAATGTAGGGATGATGGCTAATCTCGGCTAGCTTTTGGGCAATTTTGTTGGGCGGTAGAATAAAGTCCACCTGACCCGTGGCGATCGCTGTATTGGGCATACTCTCGACTTGTGCCGACTCTTGGCTTTGGGCAAAGGTAATACCACCCGCCGCCTTGATGGCCTCCAGCCCCTTTGCTCCGTCAGAATCGGCACCCGATAGAATCACACCAATGGATTTGTTGCCCCGCTCTTCGGCAAGTGACAGCAGAAACATATCGATTGACATAAATAGCGCGTTATTCCTGGGACGAGGCTTTAGCTTCAGCACCCCTTGATCGATAGTCATGCTGACATTCGGCGGAATCACGTACACCTGATTCGGTGCGACAGCCATCCCATCTTGCACCTCATGCACCGGCATCTGGGTTTCCCTAGAAAGAATCACACTCAATGCGCTTTCCGACTCTGGAGGCATGTGCTGAATCATGACAAACGCCATGCCCGTATCGGTTGGCAAATAATTCAGCAATTCGGTAAACGCTTCCAATCCACCCGCCGAGGCTCCAATCCCGACGACGGGAAATAATTCATTTGGATTGTCCTGCTGATTGTCACTCTTGACTTTGCTAGTAGAGGGGTTGGGCTGAGATTTCTTGGAAGTACGTCTAGGGGTCATGTCTGGTAGCCGCTATTCTAGGGGCTATGCTGCGTCGGCTATCTATTCATATTGAAGCAGAATGAACGATTTGCGCTGTCGCTCCAGATGTAGGAGGCGATCGCTTTAGCTAATGTTGCCACAAAATTAGTTTGTAGGGGCGAAGCATTCGGGCGATCAATTTTGCTGCTTGACCTAGATTTTTGTATCCGAATGCTTCGCCCTTCCTTCCACGCGATCACACCGTCAGAGGTGATCGTATAAGTCTTCCAAGGTTGAGGGCGAAGCATTTGGTTACAAAATTCCTCGTATTTGTTCTTGAGTTATCGCCCAAATGCTTCGCCCCTACAGAATTTACATATGAGGGAGATCTAAATCTGACGAGGAAGGAAAGAAAACACACCCTAGACCTAAGGCAGTGTTACACGTCCAGCCACCGTGTTACCCTAGCAAATTAGGGTAGCCTGAAACCCAAAACGATAAGGAGCATTGGGTGTTAAAGCCAGACATCATCGTCATCGGCGCATCAGCCGGAGGACTCAAAGCATTTGAAACGCTCGTTGCTCAATTGCCTTCTAACTTTCCTGCGGCGGTGTTTATTGTTTGGCATATCTCCCCAGATTACCCAAGTCTGTTACCCGAAATTTTGGCTAAATGTACTTCACTGCGAGTTAAACACGCTACTGGCAAGGAGCCAATCAGACCCGGTTACATTTATGTTGCCCCTCCCGATCGTCATCTGTTGGTTGAGTGGGGCTATGTCCGTCTCTCTCGCGGCCCCAAAGAAAACCGCTTTCGTCCGGCGATCGATGTCTTGTTTCGCTCTGCCGCTCGGTCTTATGCAGAGCGAGTGATTGGGGTGGTTTTGAGCGGCAGTCTCGATGATGGAGCGGCTGGGTTATATGCCATCAAGGAGCGAGGCGGAATAGCCCTGGTTCAAGACCCGTCTGATGCGCTTCACTCCTCTATGCCTAAGGCAGCGCTGCAAGCGGTGGATGTCGATTATTGTGTACCAATTATAGAAATGGGAGCTTTGTTAGCGCATCTAGTTAACAAAGCGATTCCGGTACAGGAGGTGAATCCGGTGTCTAAGAAAATGGATATTGAAGTTGGCATTGCACGACAAGACAATGGGCTGGAGATGGGCATTATGAAGCTAGGTGAATTTTCTCCCTATACTTGCCCTGAGTGTCATGGCGTACTGTTGCAGTTGAAAGAAGGCAGCCTGATCCGTTTTCGCTGCCATACCGGACACGCCTATTCGCTCAATACCCTTTTAGCAGAGGTAACGCAGTCGATCGAAGAAAGCCTCTGGGATGGAATTCGCACGATTGAGGCGAGTGAGATGTTAATGATCCATACGGCTAAACATCTGCATGAAATGAACGAGCATGAGGCGGCAGACCTGTTGTTGCAAAAAGCCGAGGACGCAAAGCGGCGAGCTAATTTGGTCAGGCAAGCGGTGATGAGCAACGAAATACTCAGCCAGGACAATATGAAGGGTTCTTCACAGAGATTAGAGAACGTCAGTGAAGACGGGGATGACCATTTCTGAGGTTAAAACTCCCTGCCCTTAGCTGTTTGTTCAGAGTTGCTGAGTTCCGCAGTGAATCTCTCAATTTTTGGCTTTTGGCGAGCACTTCCTGAACCAGACGCTCTTGTTCTTCCACATCAGTGAATGCAATTGTACTTTCAATACTACTCGGATCGGACAGACCTAACCCCCCCAGCCCCCCTTCCCTAGTAGGGAAGGGGGGAGTCATACTCCCCTCTCTTTGCAGCCGGAGCGAAGGTGAGGAAGGGGTTGGGGGAGAGGTATCTCTTGTAGTATTGCTTGTGGCGATGAGTTTCTGATGTTGCTGCTGAAGCTTTTCAATCTGGCGGTCAATCTGCTTTAACTGCCGCCCCCGATCGATCGCAGCCCTGTAATCCTCTACTTCATCCGGTTTTAAGTGCTTAAGCGTCTTGCCATCAAACATGGGTTGACGGCTTCTCACTTGCCAATATTTGCGATCGGTTCGGGCATTGCCCCCCGGCTTGACTTGCACTAGCCAGCAGTGTTGCAGATACCAACCTTCACCCACGATCTGTGATCGCAGGGTGTTGAGGGCATCTAGGGCAGATTGAAGTTTTTCGACGGCGTACATCCTTGATTCGTATGCAAAAATATTTTATTCTAAACATAACATTCGATTCGTGTGCATTTATTATAAATAATAAATGCACACGAATCCCAGTCCATTCTTCTTGATTGTCACATCAGCAACTTTCATCTACTCCTATAGGACTACCAGGACTTACACACTCGCCCCCCTAGCTCCTCACTAAAGCTCCGGCCAATTTTGGGGGGAACTGGAATTCAAAGTCCCCCAGAATTGGGGGATGCGAGGGGGCTTATCAACCTCAAGCGTGAGTAAAGAAGGCTTGTATATACACCGTAGCCAACTTTGGGAAGGACTGGATTTACTCCCTCCAAGCTTGGGGGGTTAGGGGGTCAAAATCACGGTTTTTGCGTAAGTCTTGGCTACTCGATAGTAACTCCCTTTATTTAAAACACGATTCGATGTTGTGCATTTTTGATTCGTATGCAAAAAAAGAATCTGCGGAGAAAATTATATGTAATTCATCTCCCACTTTTGCTAAAGTTAAGTGCATACGAATCAGAATGGATTACTCTCTACATGAGCGAGCAACTTTTGTCCACTCATGTAGAGACTACTCGACGACAGCCCCATTCATTTAACCGGATCAGCAATGCCTCAAATACACTCGAACAACGGCTCTATTTGCGATCGGGCTGAGAGCACCAATGAAACGAACCCAGAATTTGAAGCGCTATTAGACTACCTCAAGCACAGCCGAGGTTGTGACTTGACGGGCTATAAACGCTCTACCTTGATGCGACGCTTCCAGCACCGAATGCAAAGCATCAACATGAATAGCTATCAAAGCTACCGACAGCATTTGCAAAGCGCTCCCTCTGAATGCCTTGCTCTGTTAGACGACGTTCTGATTAACGTTACCACCTTTTTTCGCGATCGCGACGCTTGGGTAACCCTAGCTAACGAAATCATCCCCAAAATCATCGCCAGCAATCAGCCAGATGAACCGATTCGAGTTTGGAGTGCAGCTTGTGCCTCCGGGCAGGAAGTGTATAGCCTGATTATGGTATTTGCAGAATTGCTCGGTCTCGAATCCTGTTTGCAGCGAGTTAAATTTTACGCCACAGATGTGGATGAAGCTGCCCTATTGCAAGCGCGACAAGGCATTTATCAACCCAGAGACGTTACAGAAATTCCTCCCTCTCTGCTGGAGAAATACTTTGAGCAAACCGAGCAAGGCTATGCCTTTCATCCACAACTTCGCCGCACCGTCATCTTCGCTCGTCACAACTTGGCTTTTGATGCTCCCATGTCCAAGATTGATTTGTTGGTGTGCCGCAATGCTCTAATCTACTTCAATGCAGACACTCAAGCCAACATTCTGATTCGCTTTCATTTTGCTCTCAAGAACAACGGCTTTCTCTTCCTTGGCAATGCAGAGACATTAATCACCAAAAGACAAATTTTCACCCCAGTTCACCGGAAGCATCGGGTTTATGCAAAAGGACTGAAACTGGGGATAGATGAACACTTGCAAATCCGTCCGCGAACACAGCAAAAGCAAGCCGTAGATTTTCTAACCAGCCCTGTCCGCATCTGGCAAACAGCGTTTGAGACGAGTCCCTTTGCTCAGCTAGCCGTAGACTCCAACAGTTGCCTCATTATGGCAAACGAACAGGCAAATGCTCTATTTAGCTTAACCTTCAACGATGTGGGGCGTCCCCTGCGAAGTCTAAAACCTGGCCAGATTCTTGGTTTATGTACGTCTATCAAACAGGTCAATAGCGATCGCTGTCCAGTCACTCTGAAAAATGTAGAGTGGAGAACGGCAACCCAAACAACCTATTTCGATATCTTTATTACCCTTGGTTTCAGTACGGGCGGTCATCTGTTTGGTATGAACTTGACGTTTACAGATGTCACTTACATTAAGCAGCTTGAGAAGAGACTTGAACACGCAAATTTAGAGTTAGCCAGAGTCTCTAAAACACTCGTACAGACAAAAGCCGCGTTAGACACCACACACGCTGAATTAGAATCTACTCAACAAGAGCTAGAAACCGTGTACCAGGAGATGCAATTTATTGATAAGAACTGAAGCGTGGCAGTTTTTGATAGGAAGAGGGACGTGAACAGATGTTGTGATCAGCTGTGACGCATTTAAGAAAGCCTATTTCCACACCCTACACCCCACACCCCACACCCTACACCCTACACCCTACACCCCACACCCCACACCCTACACCCCTTATGACAATTTCGCTATGGCAATTTAGCTGCACATCAGCTTATCAGCTTCAAAAAAAAGAGCTTGAGAGTTATTTGCCAAAAATATTCCCACAGGCGATCACAGAGTATAGTCACCCAATGGGGTGAGCCAACAGGATGAAGTGTGGTTTCCGTAATTCCTTGTAGTATGCCTGTAGTTAAGTAAAGCTCAAATTGCAGCAACTGCCGCATCCTACGAAATTTTATGATGACGCTAACCATGCGCCCCTATGCCAGGGAAGCCGATTTAGAAGCGATCGCACATCTCATGAACGACTGTGAAGCCGTAGATCGCACCGATTCAGGTACATCTGTCTCCGAACTACGACAATCGTTTAATGCCCCATCCGTAGACAAAACGCATAATATCTATCTTTGGGAAGATGCAGAAGGTCAGCTCGTTGGATTTGGTCGATTGTGGGTTCCTCCAGCAACCGAAATCATTGATGGCTTTCTTGGGTTTCGCGTCCACCCCACGGCACGGGGCAAAGATCTAGAAAGACAGATCATTGCGTGGGGCGAAGGACGGATGCGCGAGATACAGCAAGAGCGTGGTGTGCCAGTGAAGCTACGCTCTAGCTCTCGCGCCGATCAATCTGAGCGCATTACTCTACTAGAAAGCTCCGGTTTCAGAGCCGATCGCTACTTCTTCGCCATGGAGCGATCGCTCTCTCAACCTATCCCAGAACCTCAACTGCCAGAAGGTTTTCGATTGCGACAGATGCAAGGAGAACAGGATCTTCAGGCTTGGGTAGAAATGTACAACCAAGCTTTTATCGATCATTGGAATCATCATGAATTAACCATCGAGCGAGTGCGGCATGAATTGAACAACCCATGCTACAACTCGGACTTAGATTTAATCGCCACTGCAACCGATGGTACCTTTGCCGCCTTCTGCTACTGTCGTATTAATCCAGAAGACAACAAACGAAAGGGACGTCCTGAAGGTTTAATTATCTGTCTAGGTACACGACGAGGCTTTCGTCATCAAGGGCTGGGACGGGCAATGTTGCTGACTGGAATGCAGCGTTTACAAGCGGCTGGTGTAGAAATAGCCAAGCTTGGTGTTGATGTTGAGAATCCCACAGGTGCGCTTCGGCTTTACGAATCCGTTGGTTTTCAAAAAGCTTTCACCCACATTAGCTATTTCAAGGATGTCTAATCCTAAAGTTAGGCAAAAAAAGTTTTTCCTATCCCTTGACGCTCGTGTAGTATTTATGTAGTATAAATTTAAGGCAAGCGCATAAAACCGTTTTTCTCAACGCTAGCTTACCAGCATTAAGGAGGTGTCTAAAATGGTTCACGTTCGATTTGAAGGTCGTTCCTACGACATCCCAGAAAATCAGCTCGGTGTCACTACAGGAATGAATGATGCCATCATTAAAGAACGCCTCGTACAGCATTTTGATGTGACACGCGATCGCTTCCAATCTTATGTTGTTGATCGGCGTCCCAGTGGCGATCTAATTATCCGTCCAGAAGCCGTATACGGTTAGGAGGAGCAGTCCCCCTGTGACTGTGATCCATTCCGCGCCCTGACACGAAAAGCCTACATACTTCAAATACACACTTAAACGGAAACTAGCAGAGTGGGTTCAACTCCCACTGTTGGCTATAGCCTTCTGTAGCCTTCGGATAAAACGGGAAACCTGCTAGCTGAGGAAACAAGCTTTTCTAACTTGTGCGGATTCAAAATATTGATTGACGACTATAGGCGATCGCGCCCTGACTGAAGAAGCCTACAAACGGGTAACGTCTGATTCAAACTCAGATAGTAGGTTCGACTCCTACCCTCTCCGCTCCATGGAGAGGGGTAAAAAACAAAAGCTTCTTTGACTTGCGCGATGCCTTATTTACCCTTAAAAATTCCGCGTCCTGACCTAAAAAGCCTACACACAGGTTAACTGATCGGTCGTAGGTTCAACTCCTATCAGCTCCGCTTGAGGAGCTGTAGCTCAGAGGTAGAGCAATCAGAGTGAAAAACGCTTTTTTAACTTACGCGGAATCACCCTTATTTGAATATTTTTATCTAAAACGGCAGTTGTCCGCGCCCTAACCGAGAAAGCTTACATACTACCCTTTTAAGGTAAAAAAACAGCTTTCTCGACTTGCGCGGCACCTTATACAAAGTTGCGTTCAAACAGAGTAGTTGGGACAGACGCGGGGACACCCAGAAAAAGAATATGCTACATATGAATGCAACTTCGTATTAATCTCGACCCTAGGAATATGCGGAAACTGCCTCCCATCGATTTGAGATTGAAAGAGATTTCAGCCTCTTGAATCTCCAATGGTGCTGACAACGATTGAAGGAGGTAGTTGCAATGAATACGGCAGAACACGACTTACGTTTGGATATGCTCAACAGTCTGTTGACTACACCACACCGAGAATTGGATAAAGTCGCAGAACTGCACAAGACAATGGTGGAACTTGACCCCATCTTTTACGGGCATTTGGCGGTATGGTATCAAAATAATGGGGATGTTCGTGACCATAAGGAAGTATTTGTCGGCAATTTGCTAACCAGTCATTTAACCGAACATCGTGATGCGGGTTTCATCTTGTTGCAGGAGTTTCCCCCATATCAGGTATCACGAATTGTAGACTTTTTAAAGCAACATCAGGGTAAAGTGCCGCGTTCGTCCCGTACAGCCGTGCGGCGTTATCTGGAAACACGAGAGAAAAATCCTGTATTTTTTGATCGTTCGGCACTGCGAGCGCGTAAGGCAATGAAGCATCTCTATGCCAGCTTACACATTAAGCCGAATGCTCGTGCGGATGCGGTGTTGTTTAAGGACAATCCACCGGAAGATAGCCTTGCGTTTGCGTTGAAATTGATGGCAATTGCATCCTCACCCTTAGAGCAAGCTCAACTGATTGTAGAGTACAAAATCCCTTACACCGTCGCGGTGGGTGCGATCAAACAGTTAACACCGACAGTCCTAGTGGCGCTGATTAACGCCATGTCACCCCAAGAGGTGATGAATAACCTCAAGTCTCTTCAGACTCGTGGCGCGATGGCTCATCCCCAAGTCAAGGCACTGATTCACGAAAAGTTGGAGCAGGCTCAAGGGGATGGACGTGTGGCGGCACTCAAGGCACGAGTAGCGGCAGAGGTAGCCCAACTGGACACCGAAACAGTGGCACGGTTAGAGCGTGTCATGGATGAGCAGGTGAAAAAGCGCGGGAAGATCACCCAGCCTACGGCTCTGTTGGTGGATAAGTCTAGCTCCATGGAAAGTGCGATCGAAGTGGGGAAGCGGATTGCAGCTCTCATTTCGGGCATCACCACGGCTGAATTATTCGTCTATGCTTTTGACACCCTGCCTTACCCTGTCAAAGCATCTGGCAACCAGTTGAGTGACTGGGAGCGGGCATTCCAGCACATGAAGGCGGGTGGGGCAACGAGCTTGGGTGCACCCTTGGAGGCAATGCGTCTGAGAAAGCAACGGGTTGAGCAAATCATCCTTGTCACGGACGAGGGTGAGAACACCGCACCCTACTTCGCTGAAACTTACGATGCCTACAAGCGTGACCTTAATGTGGAGCCTAGCGTTCTGGTTGTCAAGGTGGGCTATGCCTACGATTGGCTGGAACGTCGGTTACAGGAAAGACAGACACAGGTGGATACGTTCACTTTTGCGGGTGACTACTACTCACTCCCCAACCTCATCCCACTCCTCTCTCGTCCCTCACGCTTGGAGTTGTTGATGGAGATTCTGGAGATACCCCTACCAGTAAGAGATGATAAGTAGAAATCGTCAACCTGAAGTTTTCCACTGGGAAGATAACTAATCGCTGAAACTCTTTTTCCCTCTTACGGCAAAAAGACTGGAGTCGTCATTGACTCCAGTCTTTTTTCTTTCAGCCAAATTTGAATTTTGCCTATATCGTTAATGGAATTAAGAAGTGCATGGTTTAGCGGTATGTCGATTCAAGCAAGGAGAGAGGTAAAATTCACACAAGTTCTAGAGAAGTTAACCAAATGGAGACAAGAACTGGTTGAGCAGATGAGGAATCCTAGCACAACTCAGCGAGCGAGAGAGGAGACACTGCAATTGAAAAGTCAGCTCGATCAAGCGATCGCCTGTCTCCAGATGTGTGAACGATACCAAATCTCACTCAATGCCAAGGTGATTGAAATCCCTCCACCCCAAAATAGCCCTTCATCTAAATACCATTTAATGGATGACGGTGCCTCAACAGAACGTGATTGTTGGACAGAAGTTGAGGTTAATGGCAAATCCCTGACTATTTCACCTGAAACTCTGCTCATCCAACGGGATACAGGGGCTTCTGTTTCAACCGCTAAGTCGAACTTTAAGGAGTAGAAGATTCAACACTGGCGTCACTCTATCCGGCTATCGGGTTAAGTTGTAGGTTTTAACAACATGTTGCCGTAAACCTTCACAAGCATCTAGGAGCAAATCGATCACCTTGTCAAATCCCTCTGAGCCGCCGTAATAGGGATCAGGAACTTCTCGCTCACCGTGATCGGTGGCAAAATCACACATGAGTCGTACTTTATCCCGATACTTTCCCGTTGGGTCGAGGGAGAGAATATCTCGATAATTCTCCCGATCCATCGCTAAAATCAGGTCGAAGGTTTCAAAATCTGATTTTTGAAACTGCCGTGCTTGTCCCTTCAGCTTGATCCCCCGACGAAGAGCGGCTGTTGTCATGCGTCGATCTGGGGGAGCACCAATATGATAACCCCCAGTGCCAGCCGAATCACAAATAATACTGTCACTCAAACCCGCTTGTTCAATCAGGTGATTCATAATGTTCTCGGCGGATGGAGAACGGCAGATATTACCAAGGCAGACAAAAAGTAGTTTGCAGGGCATAGGATGTAATACTTCGCTTCTTGTGTCGTCAGAACAACGACCAATTGTTAGACAATGAGAATCTCGCACGTTTGTGTTGGGAACAGTTATCGCTGCCTGTCCTACTCGTGTAGGCTTCTCGCTGTACCAGTGTTAAGTTTAGCAACGAAACTGCCCCATGCTGCCGTGACTCCTCTTGAGACCGGATAGCCCGACTCAAGCTCAACCATTGGCACTGTCTTTACGACAAACATCCACTGGTTACCCTAAATGTAAAAGGATGCTGCCTGATTCCAGGGTAATTTAAGGAAAGTATTGAATGTTCAAGTCCCGTCGCCGCTCTTATCGAAAGCCCCGTCGTTCGTTGCCACTCCCACTCATCCTGTTAGCGATCCCGCTAGCTTTGATTCTCCTGGAATTGTCGGTACGGCTTTTCGTAGGTGTTACGGGTAAAAGCGCTGAATTGGCAGCTTATGAAGGTCAACCGGCTAATGTTACCGCTTACTATCTCCAGTTCCTGAGTCAAGAAAAAAAGCCCTACGACGGTTTACCCGATCGTGGACGTCTTGCCGCCCAACGTAGTCTAGCTGGGGGCTACAAATTAGTCGGCAACCAAAAGAATAGTTTCTGGCAGATTAATGAACAGGGTTTCCGCGACGATAACCCTGTTCCGTTGGAAAAACCCAAAGACGAAATCCGCATTTTTCTGTTAGGTGGCTCTACGGCTTTCGGTCAATGGAGTGCTAGTAACCAAAGCACCATAGCGAACAAGCTGGAAGTCCGTCTGAATGAACGGGTGGCGCAGCAGAGGCGTTCGCCCCAAAAGTATCGACCGATACCGTTACCCGTCTATAAACCGGAACTCGAGAAAGCCCTGACTTTGCCACCGAAGCTTCGAGAAGGTCAGTATCGAGTGATTAATGCGGCTGTACCGGGTTATGCTTCTGGAAATCAACTCGCTCAGCTAGCCCTGCAAGTGTTGCCCTACAGCCCAGATGCGGTGATTGTTTTGGATGGATATACCGACTTGATGCTACCGAGTCATAAAGCTCAAACGGATATTCCCGAAATCGACGGCTTTCTCAACAACGCACCCAGACACTTATGGGCTTACCTCACCGGGAAATTGACCGATTGGATTACTGACACGTATTTAGTCAAAGCCATACAATACTGGTTATTGCGTCCGCAGCCATCGGTCAGTCAGCTCAGTTTGGTGGTGACAGAAAAGACCGCGCCCTTAGATCAACATCTTGCTCCTGACTCTACTGAACTAGATCGTCGCGTGGCACGGTACCACAACTTCCATAAGCAAATGGTCAAGCTGACAACCGGGGCAAACATTCCTCTGGTCATAGCTGTTCAGCCAGAAATTACAGGTCGTGGCACCAATCGACTGTCTCCAAGTGAGCAGAAGCTTTTAAAGGAATTGGGGGCGAACTACAAACAACGGGTACAAACCGGGTATACCCAGTTGGAGAAGGCGACACAGAAACTACAGGATGCGTTTCCCCAAAATCTCAAAGCCCTATATTTTTACAATCTTTACGAAAACTTTCCCAGTCGAGCGTTTTATGACGCCGTTCACTTGACGGAGGAAGGGAATGCCCTGCTGGCAGAGCAATTGTATCAGGCGATCGCGAATGTCCCCAAGCTACAACTCGCTCCTCCCAAAAAAAAGGGGATTGGGAATAATGACGAAGGATGAAGAATGAAGCAGGGTCATGCTCTACAAGGAGATAACCTTGTATGAACTCCAGCGCGGCGCTAATACCCTGTACCTTTCATCCTTAACCCTTCAGACTTTCCCAGTCCCTACGGTGTAGCAACTACATGCCTGGAAGATTTAGCCCACTGGTGAGTTCTTCCATCCGTTCACGCATCGTTGCCGTGGACTTATCGTAAGCATCTCTCATGGCGATTGTCACAAGTTCAGACAGTGCTTCTGCGCCCTGAGCCATCGCATCTGGCGAAATGGTTACTCGGATCGGCTCTTGGTTGCCGCTCAGAACAACCTTGACACTACCATCCTCTGATGAACCCTCAATCTCCATCCGCTCCAATTCTTCCTGAAGCTGTTTGGCACCTTGTTGCACCTCTTGGGCTTTTTTGAACGCCTCGGCAAGCTCTTTCATCTTGCCTAAACCGAAGCCAAATCCTTGTCCTTTTGTCATAAAAATCTCCGGGAAGTCTGGGAACCCACTCATTTCCAGGGGTGGGAGGAAAGACAACTCAGCAGCTAAAGCTGCCTACAGTAGTCTTAATCTTAGTACTACTCGTGTCTGTGTGACAGCTCTAGACGGGTTGAAACTCGCCTAAGATTTTCACCTCTGGCTCTAACCAGAGTGACCAATGCTGCTGTACTTGCTGTTGAATATGGTGAATAATTTGGAAAATATCGCTGGCTTGGGCACCGCCGCAATTGAGGATAAAGTTGGCATGGCGCTCGGCAACTTGAGCACCACCAATGGTGTAGCCTTTTAGGCCGAGTTGTTCAATTAACCAAGCCGCCGGTCGAGTATCAGGATTGCGGAAGACGCTCCCACAGCTTGGTAAGTGATACGGCTGAGAGCGTCGTCGTTGTTCCAAATGTTGAGAGGTGGCGGCTCGAACCTGAACTGGATCTGCGCCCGGTTTCAACTGAAAGGTGGCCTCAACGACTAAGCGCTCGCCGCCTTGTAAGTTAGAGGTGCGGTACTGAAAGCCTAAGTCTGGAGGGGTAAGTTCCTCCATGAGTCCACTTGGTGAAAGCGTTTGAACATTGACCAATATATCTGCTGTGCAGCTAGAGTGAGCGCCTGCATTCATCACCACTGCGCCGCCAACGGTGCCAGGAATGCCTACTGCCCACTCTAGCCCTTCCCAACCGCGTTCTGCGGCTTGCCATGCCAAACGAGCAATGGGTTCACCAGCACCGGCGGTAACCGTCCCTGTTTCCTCATCGAACTGGGTGCGGCGTAAATGGCGAGTACAGATCACTAAACCGGGCAAGCCATGATCGCTAATTAATAAATTGGAACCTGCCCCCAACAGCGTGAGGGGCAATCCTTGAGAATGCCCCCACTCAAAGCTCGCTTGTAAGTCTTCTAGGCGTTGGGGAGCCACGTACCATTCAGCTGGGCCTCCGACTCGAAATGAGGTCAAGCTGGCTAAAGAGGCTTGAGAGCGGAGTGGGCAATCGGTTCCGGGCAGGTACAGCAGCGACTCGTTATAAACTATTTTCTTTTGGGTGAGTGTGCTACTAACACGGGGGGGATCGTGGGACAGAGTCATATTAATACGCGTGAAAAGAATGCCAATGGGTCTTGGGCAATGGAGTTGGGGTCAACGATATTGTTCTGGATTGAATGGAGTGTGAATTGAAGGTTAAGAAATAGGCTGGGTTTGTGGGATTGGGGGTTAGGAGTGGGATTTGGGGTTCGGTTTCCCAGTCCGACGCCCCCCATGCCGAGAGTGTCTTCATCCAACTCAGGCTTTCTGGCTCAACTCTTTGGAATTATCGCTGTCGGTCTTTTGATAGAATTCCATCACCTGGGGAATAATTTGATTCAGATTACCCGCTCCTAAAAACAGGGCAAGGTCTCCGGGTTGGAGGGTTTGGGTCAGAAATTCGGTGACTGACTCTAGAGTGGGTTGGTAATATACCCTCTGACTTCCGTGTCGAGTCCCCTTCGCTGAATGCTGCGCGGCAGCACAGATCTCATCTCGAACCTGCTGACCTGTAATTTGTCCTAAGTTGGGTTCGCCAGCACTATAAATATCGGTAATCACCACAATGTCAGCATTATCGAATGCTGTGGCAAATTCTGACAAGAATGTCAAGGTGCGGCTATAGCGGTGAGGCTGGAAAATTGCCACAATGCGTTGTTGCTCAGAGGGTAGCCCCAGAGTTTCGCCTCCCCGCAAGCGGGCGGCGGCAAGTGTGGCTTGAATTTCACTGGGGTGATGGGCATAGTCATCAACAAACGAGATGCCATTGCACTTGCCCCGCAACTCAAAGCGGCGCTTCGCTCCTTCAAAGGTAGCGATCGCCTCGGCAATCACGTTAAACTCTAAACCCAGATATCGTCCTACAGCCACAGCGGCTAAGGCGTTGCTGAGATTGTGCTTACCCAGCAGCTTCAGATGTAACTCACCCAAAACCTGATCGCCTTCCCACACACAGGCTGTAGTCCCAAAGGGTTGATATCTCACATGATCAACACTGTAGTCAGCACCCACATCTCTGTGCAGGCTATAGCTTTTGGTCAGTTTGACACGCGATCTCACCGTCTCACAATCAATACACCCAATTAAGGTTTGGCAGTGTTGAGCAAAGGTCTCGAAGATGCCAATCACCGCTTCGAGGGACTCATAGTGGTCTGGATGATCCAACTCTATATTGGTAATCACACCAATCTTCGGAGAAAGCTTAGCTAAAGACCCATCCGATTCATCCGCTTCGGCAACCAGATAAGGACTGTCTCCTAATCTTGCATTCCCCTCCCACGCATCGACCTCGCCCCCTACGACAATGGTTGGGTCTAGCCCCGCTTGCATGAGCAGATAACCAATCAAACTACTCGTTGTCGTTTTGCCATGAGTTCCTGCCACTGCAATGCTTTGGTAATCTTGAATCAAAGCCGCGAGTAAGTCCGAGCGATGAAAAATAGGATAGCCTCGTTCTAAAGCCGCCTGATACTCAGAATTAAAGGGATTAATCGCCGTTGAACAGATAACTTGAGGCAAGTCTAAGGGAACTTTTTCCGTTGGTAGGAGCGAATTCGATTTTGAGGGTTCACACGCGATTCCCACATTCGTGTTCCTACCAATCGCTGTCGGTAATACTTCATAGATAGGCTCGCTTCCTGCTCGGAAAAACTCCAAGTTAGTAGCCTCTTGCTTTCTAAAAAGATGAGCGCCGGCAGCTTGCAAACGTTGAGTAATATGCGTCGAACGAATGTCTGACCCAGATACAGGGAGTTGACGCTTTGCTAGTACGTAGGCAAGGGCTGACATTCCAATTCCACCAATCCCGATGAAATGAAATGGCTTCCCGCTAAAATCAACATTATTCGGCATCTTGACTCCTTACACACCACACCACACAAGCCTACTGTGCCAATAACACGCGCTATCATATCAAGAATTGATTTTTCAAGATATAGCGAACAAGAGATTTATCGGAAGTTTCTCGCGATAGGTCTACTTATGATAGATTGTGTTACTGGTCAGTTGTATTTTTCTATCCCTAGACGGTTTTTATTATTAAACATATAGGCTAAATCCTGATCCGGAAACTTAAACCGAGGAATGTCATTCCTACACCCTACCTTGAGTTAGGTCTAATCTGTGCTAGTTGGGTATGGAACGCATAGCCATTTTCGGCGGCACATTCGATCCCGTTCACTGGGGACACCTGAGGATTGCTGAGGCGGCATTGAGCCAGTTAGAGCTAGAAAAGGTGATTTGGGTACCCGTTCATCGTCCTCCCCATAAAAGCGGGCAATGCTATCAGCATCGTCGGTTAATGGTGGAAATCGCGATCGCACAAAACCCAGCATTTGTCCTCGATCCGAGGAAAACCAATCAGACTGAACCCGATTACGCGATCGATACCTTAACAGACCTTCAAGATGCATACCCTAACTATCAGTGGTTCTGGATTGTCGGTCTAGACGCCTTCCAGACTTTACCACGATGGTACAGTCGTGAACGACTGATCCCAGTCTGTGAGTGGTTAGTGGCACCCCGCCTTCTACCGATGACTTCGGCGAATGCTGTCGTCTCAACCAGGATCGGGCCTTCTCAGAAAATAGCTCCCCAAGCGAGCTGGCTGTGTCAACAAGTCGCTGAGCAACTAAGTTCTCAAGATATCCCGATTCGCTGGCAGATGTTACACATGCCACCCGTTAGTATCTCCTCCAGCCTGATTCGTCAGTCCTGTAGTCAAGGCCATTCCATTCGCGAGTGGGTGCCAGAAGGAGTCCGAGCTTATATTACTACCCATAACCTCTACCTACAAATTTAGGGATGGAGCCTTGGATAGACAGGGAGGTAGGGAGGTTAAAAAGGTACCCAGCGAGTAGAGAGGTAATCAAGGGAGTAAAACTTGATCAATCATCCTAGGCAAAGATTTAGAAAAATTCATTCGCTCTCCAGCTTTCCGGCTCTCACGCTCTTGTACTCTGCCGCTTTTGCTTGTTCATTCTCCCTTCTCCACATGTTTCACTAAATTACCTGTTAGAAATACTCATGCTTTGCGATATGATCGGGAATATTAAAAAAGTATTTACTTAGTTGAAGACAGAGGGCAAGACGCAGTGATTAGAGTAGCGATCAATGGGTTTGGGCGCATCGGCCGCAACTTCGCGAGATGCTGGCTGACCAGAGAAAACAGTCAGATAGAGTTAGTGGGCATTAACGATACTTCTGACCCCAGAACCAATGCCCACCTGCTGAAATATGACACCATGCTGGGGACATTAGATGCTGATATCAGCGCTGATGATAACTCCATCATCCTTAACGGTAAAACCATTAAGTGTGTATCCGATCGCAATCCGCTCAACTTGCCCTGGGCTGATTGGGGAATTGACTTAATCATCGAATCGACGGGTGTCTTTATTGACAAAGACGGTGCTTCCAAGCACATCGCAGCGGGAGCCAAAAAGGTGCTGATTACAGCTCCTGGCAAAGGGCCGGATGTCGCTACCTTTGTGGTAGGCGTTAATCATAACGACTATGACGACAGCAAGCACAATATTGTGAGTAATGCTAGCTGTACCACCAACTGCCTCGCTCCTTTTGCTAAGGTGCTTCATGAACACTTTGGCATCATCAAAGGGACGATGACTACAACCCACAGCTACACCGGGGATCAGCGTCTTCTGGATGCTAGCCACCGGGATGTTCGCAGGGCAAGAGCGGCAGCGATGAACATCGTGCCAACCACCACTGGTGCAGCAAAAGCCGTGGGCTTGGTTCTACCCGAGCTGAAGGGTAAGCTGAATGGTATTGCCTTACGGGTACCCACCCCCAATGTGTCCGTCGTCGATTTAGTGGTTCAAGTCGAGAAAAGCACCATCGCTGAGCAGGTAAATGACGTACTCAGAGCCGCCGCAGAAGGCGAACTCAAGGGTATTTTAGAATACAGTGACCTGCCCCTGGTTTCCTCAGACTACAAGGGTCATGATGCTTCTTCGATTGTGGATGCTAGTCTGACCATGGTGATGGCGGGTGATATGGTCAAGGTCGTTGCCTGGTATGACAACGAGTGGGGCTACTCTCAGCGAGTGGTAGATTTGGCTGAACACATGGCGAAGAATTGGCAGAGTTAGTCAAGAAATTTGGGATTTTAGATGGGAGATTTTGGCGCAAGCCCACCGACATCTAAACCAGCCCAAATCTAAGCCTAAATTTGCTGTTGTTAGATGTATTTGAGGGTAACCGACTGGGTTGCCCTCATTTTTGTCACGGTTATTCACAAAAAGATGAGTGTCTATTCATCTGTTGCGGGCTGTCGCTCACGACATACGGCTAGCTAGCACAGATGAGGTCAATTCATCCGTCGCAATACTCACAACCCACTGAAAGAAAATCCGAGAAACAATCGCCCAATCTCAAAAATGCTGAAATCCCTTACTCAGCATTAACGGTTCATCAGCAAAAAGGCCTGTCCTGTCTCTTAACCAAACCTCTTTACCCGTGGTCATTGTGCCAATCACGGCGGCTCCTTCACCGAGTTGTTCCACCAAGATTTCAGCCGGTTTTGGAGGCAAGCACAGCACGAGTTCAAAATCTTCACCACCATACAAGGCCCACTTGATGGCTTGTTGGGGAGATACCAACTGA
This sequence comes from Stenomitos sp., assembly GCA_036704025.1. GTDB lineage: Bacteria > Cyanobacteriota > Cyanobacteriia > Cyanobacteriales > Coleofasciculaceae > Allocoleopsis. Next base: position 13,228 of record DATNQL010000661.1, on the reverse strand, counting down.
CTCAAATGTGATGGTAAAGGAATCGAAGTTCGCTCAATGATTGCTCCAACGCCACTAGCACGGCAGATTTGAAGGACAGCATCGGCTAAACCATCGCTGCTATCCATTCCAGCAAGGGTAATGGGTAATGGGTAATGGGTAATGGGTAATTGAGAATCTAAGATTTCCCAGAGCATGGGTAGGACATCTAATCTAGGTTTGGGGCGTTGGTGAGCTTGGATTAAACGCGATCGCTCATCCTCCTGCAAATTTCGCCCAAATTCTGGGTTGAGCAGTAATTCTAACCCGGCTCGCGAGGCACCATGAACGCCTGTAACAACAATCGCATCGCCAACTCTGGCAGCATTGCGGCGGATCATCCGGGACGGGGAGACTTGACCAAAAGCCGTAATGGCGAGACTGACAACGGGCGATCGCACCACATCACCCCCAACAATCTCTGTATTATATTGCTGCAAGCAACCCGTTAAGCCTTGATAGACTCTCTCGACCCAACTGACTGAGGTATCACCGGTAATACTTAAACCCACCGTAATGCCTACGGGCGATGCTCCCATTGCCGCTAAATCTGATAAATTAGCGGCAGCCGCACGCCAACCGACATCTTCTGGGGAGGTGGTGCGATCGCTAAAATGAACTCCCTCCACCAAAACATCCGTTGTCACAACCAACGATTGCCCTAACTCCAATGAGGGAAGGACAGCCGCATCATCACCCACAATCTCTTGAGGGCAAAAGGGCTGCAAGCGTTCTAGAAGTCCCTGTTCCCCAATATCTCGAACTCTTAGGGAAGAGAAATCACAACTCATGCCGATTGATCCGCATGAGGATGCCGCTGAATCTTCGGGAAGCGATAGAAGGTGTCCCCATCGGCATCCACTTCGGGAAGCGCTCCAAACATTTTCACCTGACGCTCTAAATACTTGCGGGCTTGCTCCACATCTACCCTGGATGTTGCCGTTAGCTGAATCAGCGAAATACAACTGCTTTGCTCGGCAAGAAGCTGATAGAAAGCGTCATCTAACTGCTGACGATTAAACGCCATTTCCAACTGCTGCTGGCGATTAAGGGGACCAACGCGCAAGAATACGCCCGCCAGAATGACGAGCGTAATCACGAGTAGAAAGTCAACAATTGGCATTGAGAATTGAGCAACTACGAGGTTGGGGTGTCAAGTATCGCCGATTGAGAATCAGGAGTGACGGTTGCTTCTGGCTCGGATATCGCCTCATTCACTGTCGAATCGACTAAATTCTCAGTCTCTTCAACCACTTTAGCGGATTCAATTTCATCCTGCTTTGTGGGTGTTGGCTTTTGTCCAGATGAAGCCTTAGCGGTTTGTGGCGTGACCAAATTCTCCGCACCCTTAACGACTTGAGCCGATTGGATCTCGTCGCCCTCTTTCAACTTTTCGAGGACTTCTTTACCCTCGATCAGATAGCCAAAGACAGAATAGCGTCCATCCAAAAGGTTGAGACCGGCTGGGGTTAATTCGGGTTCAAACAAGAAGAAGAAGAACTGAGAGGAGCCACCATTGGGGTCATCCCCCGGACGTGCCATGGCGACGGTACCGTAGGCTGAGAAGGGCAGCACTGGCTGATCCCGGTAACGACCCGCATCTTCTAAGGTAATGCCATAGACTGGCTCGGAGTCTCCTCTCACCAGGACTTCTAGGGGAATGGCTCGGTATTCACCGGTTGTGGGATCAACAAAACCTTCTTCTTTTCCGGGTGGATCGCCGATTTGCAACACGTAGAAGTCTTCAGCGCGGATAAACTTGAGTCCGTTATAAAACCCTCGCTGTACCAAGTCCACAAAGTTACCCGCTGTGACTGGGGCACTGTAGCCATCGACCACAACGGTTAAGTTCCCTTTGTTGGTGGTCATTTCTACGGTGGCGCGGCCTTTGAGCTGAGGCAGGTTACTGTACTCTGAGGGGACTTCAAAGGGAAATTCCCCCATCATCAACTCTTCGAGTTCACCCACTTGATCGAGGATTTGACGCCGCAGGCTCAAGATCGTTTCTTTATCTTTCGCTTCAACCGCTTCTCGGATTGAGGCAATGCCTTGATTCATCTCAGCAATCAAGGCTTCGGCTTGGGGTTGTTTCTCAATAGGGATGTCAGCGAGAAGTTTTTCGGCGCGATCGCTCAAAATCGTCGCCGCTTTGGTAATATCTCTACCGACCGGACTCCAGCGCTTAGCCCGTAATTGGGTAGAAATATCTTCAAGACTGGCTTGAATATCCCGCACAGGCTGATTATCAATCGGTAGTGAATATCTCAACAAGGCTTTGCCATCTGTGATCGCATTGCCCACCGGTAATCGACTTTCACGGGCGGGTTGGCTGTTCCCCGAATCCCACCAAGCCCCAGACAACCCTAGGGAGAGCGTAACTAAGAGCAGCGCTAGGAGGCTGGTCTGTGTCAAGCGTTTGTACCAATCAAGCTTGAGAATTTTTGAAAATCGCATAGCTATATCACTGAAGACTTCGCACCATTCGGTTTGAGGCTTATCCACAGCATGAAAGAACTTTATTTTTCATATTGCCATGAAGGGTTACACCTTAGACGCTTGAAGGTTGAAGGGTAAGCAAGTTGGCAGATTGTCAGTAAAACTGGATTTTCCCACCTTCAATCTTTGATGACCGCAACAGAGTTGACACTCCCCTCACCTTTAGGCGAGTGGATTCTTCGTTCATAGACCCAACTTGCTCTGGCAGGATTGCTCCAATCAGAGTAGAGGTCGAATCTCCCGAAGTGTTCGGGTCTAAGACCCAAGTTCCGGTGTGCCCCACCGTACTCAAGGCTAATTTCAGGATATTGATAGCAGCGTTCCAGTCTCTATCTAAGACAAATCCACACGAGCAAGCATGGGTTCTCGTGGATAGAGACTTCTTAACTATCACGCCACAGTTAGAACATTCCTGGGAGGTATATGCTGGATTCACCGCTACGGTTACCCTACCGAACTTAACCCCGAAATACTCTAACCACTTCCTGAACTGATACCAACCTGCATCATTGATCGACTTGGCGAAACAGTGATTTTTGACTAAGTTTTTAATCCTCAAGTCTTCATAGGCGACCAAATCATTAGATTGGATTACGCAACGCGCCAACTTTTTGGCGTGTTCTTCACGTTGCCTACTTATCTTGAGGTGTACTCGTCCTAGTCGATTAATGGCTTTCTTACGATTGGCAGAGCCTTTCTTCTTCCGAGAAACGCATCTTTGTCGAAACTTCAGACGCATCTCGCCTGTTCGATAAAACTTAGGGTTAGACTCCGTATGTCCATTGCTGTCGGTATAGAACTCTTTAAGTCCTACGTCTAAACCAATGGTTTTACCCGTTGGCTCGGATTTTACTGTGTTATCAGCGCTGATTAAGAACTGAACGTAGTAGCCATCAGCACGACGCACTAACCTAACCCGTTTTATCTGGTCTAGTTGGTAGAAGTTTAAGTCCCACGTACCTTTGAGCTTGAGCTTGCCGATCCCCTTTTTATCGGTGAAGGTTATTTGCTTGCGAGTCTCACAGAGTTTCCAGCCCGAAGTTTTGTATTCAACAGAACGGCAATTCTTCTTAAACTGCGGATAGCCCTTTTTGCCTGAAATAGCCTTCTTGCAATTGTCGTAGAATCGAGCAATTGCTGAATAAGCTCTTTCGACAGAAGCCTGACAAGCACTAGAGTTTAGAGTTTCAACGAAAGGAAACTCTTTCCGCAACGCTGTACTGAGCCGATATAGCTCTTTCTGTCCTGCACCCTTGTTGTCCATCCAGAACCGGATACATTTGTTGCGGACGAATTGAGCCGTTCTAATCGCCTCATCTACGCTCTTGTATTGAGTTGTTTTCCCCTTAGCTTTAAACTCTAGTACAAGCATTTTACGTGGGAACTCTCTACGTTAAGATTTTAGCAAGCAAGTTACCCGATTGGTTCAAGGCGAAATTTATTTCGCAGCCTGGACGGTTTGCGACGCTCGAAGACTCGAAGAGAGCTACGCTATCGTTTTCCTCCCACGCTTGAAAGACGTGGGCTTTCAACGTCGCTTTCCTGTAAAATAAAGTGCCGATAGCCAAGCAGTCGCGAGTCTATCGAGCGTCTTGTTCTGCCCTTTGAAACAGGTTCATGATTTCTAGTAACGACTTTCGCCCTGGTGTCACGATTGAGTTAGATGGGTCTGTATGGCGGGTGGTGGAGTTTCTCCACGTTAAGCCTGGGAAGGGTTCCGCCTTTGTTCGGACAAAACTGAAAAACGCGCAAAGTGGAAGTGTTGTTGAGAGAACCTTCCGCGCTGGAGAAACGGTACCCCAAGCCAATCTGGAAAAGCGCACAATGCAGCATACCTACAAGGAAGCTGACCAGTTTGTCTTTATGGATATGGAAACCTATGAGGAAAGCAGTCTGAGTTCATCTCAGATTGGTGAACGTGTCAAGTATCTCAGTGAAGGGATGGAGGTTAATGTTGTGACTTGGGGTGAGCAAGTTCTGGAAGTAGAACTGCCCAACTCGGTTGTGTTAGAAGTTGTGGATACCGACCCTGGCGTTAAAGGCGATACCGCAACCGGTGGTACGAAACCTGCGATTGTTTCAACAGGCGCTCAGGTGATGGTGCCTCTGTTTATTTCAATCGGAGAGCGCATTAAAATCGACACCCGTAACGACACCTACTTGGGTCGCGAATAAACGGTTTTGATCAGGCAAGAAGCATCGGGGTGGGTTGAATGTTGGCAAGTCTTAGGGTTGAATGTTGACCCGTTGCAAGTTGGCTGTTCATCAAGATCACCTTTAACCTTCTTTCCCGACGCGACGCTTGAGTACAGCTCCAAAAGGGCTTATGCTGTGCCATACCACCTTCTAACCCTCAATCCTCTTACCTTCAACCTTCAAGCTGTTTCTCGCCCCTAGTTCCTGATTTAGTTGTGACATTAGATTTTAATCAACTTCGCGAATTGCTCACCGCGATCGCTCAAACCGATATAGCGGAATTGACCTTAAAAAGTGCTGACTTTGAACTGACAGTGCGTAAAGGTATTCCCCTTACCGCCAGTGGTGCCCCATCTCTGAGTATTGCTGGCGGCAACACGGTTTCGGGATTGCTCAGTACATCTCCCCCATCGGCAACCCTGCCGGCGTCCTTGACTCCGCCACCCGCCACCGCCACCGCAGAGGCTACACCACCCCCCTCCGTGGCGGCGACTCCAACTGTAGACCCCAAATGGATAGAGGTGAAGTCTCCCATGGTTGGGACGTTTTACCGCTCTCCAGCCCCCGATGAACCCGCGTTTGTGGAAGTGGGCGATCGCATCCGCACAGGACAGACGATTTGCATTATCGAAGCCATGAAGCTGATGAACGAAATTGAAGCTGAAGTCTCTGGGCAAGTGATGGAACTTTTGGTGCAAAATGGAGAACCCGTGGAATACGATCAGCCGTTGATGCGGATTAATCCAGGTTAATATTGGCTCATTTTCGCCTGCGTCGGCTTTCTGACTCGATTTCTGTAAGGATTCCTTGAAGATTACTTCATTGTTATCAATAGACTAACGATAGCTGGTAGAATTTGGGGATCACGTTAGTTCGGGATAGAGGGATGCCCACAGCGAACACTGTACCACAAGAAGTAGTACAACAAGTTGCTGAATATTTTAGTATCTTGAGTGAGCCAATGCGACTGCGAATTTTAAATTTGCTGCGCGAAGGCGAAAAATGTGTACAAGAGCTAGTAGAGGCAACAGCCACAAGTCAGGCGAATGTATCCAAGCACCTCAAGGTGATGCTGCAAGCCGGTATCCTCAGTCGTCGCTCTGAAGGAACATCGGCTTACTACAAAGTAGAAGATGAGTTAATTTTTGAGCTGTGTAATTTAGTGTGCGATCGCCTTGCCACACGAATTGAGCAGCAAGCCCGTCATTTCCGGGACTTCAGCCTCACGAATAAGGAGTAACATGGACGTCCCTGAGTCGAAAGCTGAACAGAGAAATTCCCGAAGTCACCAGCCTAATTATTTAAGCCTAATTATTTATAAATTAAAGTTTTGCTCGAAGGTTTCCCGAGTGATGGGCTGATCCAGCATTAACCCCTCACCCCCTAGAACTTCCAGGGGCTTGCCTTCTACAGAAATCCAAACCTTAGCGGCTGGATCTAAACTGCTGGCAGTGTAAATGACTTGCGCTACCCGACCGGTCATTGAAGCACTACCGCCACCCTCAGTAAATTTCTGGGACAAATCGACATGGACGCCGTCAGCTTTCAAAGAGATATTCTTGAGCTTTGTGCCTTGAGGAATCGTTGTGCTAAACGCCTGATTAACCGGCCCCGCTAATAAACTTTCAAATGCTCCCTCTAAGATGTCACTGGGTTTCTCGGCATTCTTTAAGGTAACCGAACTGGGAACCACCTCTATTTTGTTATTGACATTATTAATCCAATAAATCTTAACGGTTTCCTCTCCAGCAGGCTGAATAGGCTTCGGTGAGGGCTGGATAGGATTAGCGGGTTGAGCGGTTGTTGGGACTTGCGTAGTTGTCTGAGGGGGTGTTTGGGACGACTGACTTGAATTCCAAACCCACCAAGCTGCACCCGCGCCTGCTGTGACTAATGCCGCAGAAACACTAGCAATCAAACCGATAGGAATGCGACGAGTGTTGTGTTGGTCTTCCATATCAAGAAACCTCCATGAAAGTAAGTAAAAATGGACGTACAGAGGTTTTACATACGACACCTAAACACGATACTTGATCAACGACGCGCCCCGGTGATAGATGCAGACGATGGATTGGAGGGATCAATTCGGGCAAACGCAGCGACTTCCAATTCATCCGTATCTATCTTCAATTGTAAGACTCGTGCCGTAATCCCTGCCTCTTCCAAGGTACGGAGATCGAAGCGTCTACCAATGCCCTCAGAAAACCCTGCAATTAATATCGGTGAGAGCGATTGCCCGTTTAGAGTAACGGCGGGTTCCATGAGCTTTAAGCTGTGTCCGGCGGTAAAACTCAGTCCCGACTCTACCATCAGCGCTGTCGTTTCACCATCTTTTTGGCGCAACTCAACCTGAAAACGGATGCGGTTGTTCCCTAAAAAATCCATCCGGGGATTGAGAACCTCATAAGCCTCCGGTGAACCGCCCAAAAAGCGGCTACCTAGAACTCGCAATCGAGCCATAATAGCGGGTGACTGCAAAGCTTTGTTGATATCTGCCTCAGTAAGAGCTAAACGTACCCCCGCTTGTGCCGGTTGCCGTAACGCCGCCTTAGGTGACTTCTGCCCCCCCTGTCTGAGACGTTGTAAATCGACATTCAGGGGGTCTGTTTCTATTTCCAATGCCCCAACGCGAATATCCGGAGTGAGCCATAACCCTCGTCCTGCAATCCGTACTCGCTCCACTTTTCCTTGCACTAACTGATAGCTAGGCGCATTATCCACACGAACTTGTAACTGCTCGACCTTATTTAATCGAGAGCGCAGATTAGTGGCAATAATCTTATCGGTAACAACGCCGATTGGGGAAACAATTGCGAGTAAGCCAGAGAGGAGGATGGTGAAAAATTCCATGGGGTATGCAGCAATTTCCAGTGCAATTTTGCGGATGAAAGACTAGATTGCAGTCTATTTCATTTATCTTTCATGCAAGGGGACGGAAACTCCCGTCCCATATCTGAATACTCTCTTCTACCTTCTTCAATCTTTGATAGCAGTATCAATCCACTGTTTTAGAGTTGGTACGACTTCATCGATAGGAATGTCTTGAGCTTTTTTGGTGGCGCGTTCGACAACTTCTAATTTGCCGTCTTTGAGCGATCGCCCCGTTACAATTCGGTATGGAATCCCAATTAAGTCGGCATCTTTGAACTTTACACCTGCCCGTTCGTTGCGGTCATCGAGGAGGGTTTCAATACCTGCTGCATTGAGTTCGGTGTAGAGTTTTTCGGCTACCTCCATTTGCTGTTGATCGCTGATATTGGGGACGGAGATGATGGCATGGTAAGGTGCGATCGCAACGGGCCAGATTATGCCATCTTTGTCATAGGATTGCTCGACTGCTGCCTGTGCCAACCGTGACACGCCGACGCCGTAACATCCCATATAGAGAGGAATTTCTTCACCAGACTCGCTGGTGTAGGTGGCATTCATTGCTTTGGAGTATTTTGTCCCCAATTGGAAGATATGTCCGGCTTCGATGCCGCGTGCGCTTTGGAGGGTTTGACTGGGGTTGTGGATGGCGCGATCGCCTATTTTTGCCTTCCGTATATCGACCTCTAATTTAGGTAACTGGAATTGTTCGCCCCAGTTCGCGCCAACGACATGATAGCCTGATTCGTTGGAACCTGTGACGAAGTTTTTCAGGTCAACGGCTGTCTTATCTACTAATCGCAAGAACTGAGGTGCGATCCCCCCCTGCCCCCCCTTAACAAGGGGGGTGGAGTTGATATAATCGTCTGCAATATCGGGGGCAATATAGCCCAAAGGTAGCGGTTTCGATGCCCATTTTTGTTGAGCTGCGGCATCGGGTACGGTGAGCGAGAGGAGGGTTTTGGCATTGTACTGCTCTGCCTGTCTCACCAACTCGTTGTTCAGCTTCACCTCGTTAACATCTTGGTCGCCTCGAATGCTCACTAGCACGAGTACCGTCATGCCATTGTCATAGATGGCTTGGTAGAGGACGTTTTTGACGATTTGGGTGGGTGAGCATTTCAGGAATTCACACAGGGAGTCAATGGTTGGGGTGTTGGGGGTGTCGCGTTTTTCGTAAGTGGTGAAGGGTGAGGGTTCGGCATCGGGTGGCAAGGATACTGCTTTTTCTACGTTGGCAGAGTACTGTCCATCTTCGGTGTAGAGAACTTCATCTTCTCCCGCATCTGCCAAGATCATGAACTCGGTGGAACCTGAACCGCCAATTGCCCCGGAGTCGGCTTCTACGGGTCGGAACTTCAGACCAGCGCGACGCAGCATGTTGCTGTACGCTTGGTACATATCCTGATAGGTCTGTTTCAGGCTCTCTTCATCGGTATGGAACGAGTAGGCATCTTTCATGATGAACTCGCGACCGCGCATCAGTCCAAAGCGAGGGCGAATTTCATCCCGAAATTTGGTTTGAATTTGGTACAGGTTTAAAGGCAGTTGGCGGTAGGAGCGAATCATGTCACGAGCAATGGTCGTGATAACCTCTTCATGGGTGGGGCCAAGTGCCACTTCTCGCTCTTGCCGGTCTTGGAAGGCGAACATGATGCCTTCGGCTTTGGTGTAGGTATCCCAGCGTCCCGACTCTTTCCACAATTCAGAGGGTTGCAACTGGGGTAGCAGACATTCTTGAGCACCTGTGGCGTTCATCTCCTCGCGCACGATTTGGGAGACTTTTTGCAGTACGCGCCACATGAAGGGGAGATAGGCGTAAATCCCGCTACCGATGCGACGTATGTAGCCTGCGCGGAGTAGTAGTTTGTGACTGGGGATTTCCGCTTCTGCTGGGTCTTCCCGCAGGGTGACGAAAAGCATTCTTGACAGTCGCATCGTATGTTCCCTTTCTCTTACTGGATAATCGTTAATCCAGTCTAGAACATCCGCTGCAACGGTTATGCTCTTTTATTGTTCCCTTCCATCCTTGAGGAACCAGCGTGAATTCCTCGAATTGCCAGTACGATAAACATAATTTGCATCCTTTAGAAACTTACTCGTATGAGTACTAGTTTTGTGTTCCAAGAGAGCCGTTACATCCTCATTTGACGCCTCTTTGAACTCCATTAGATAGTCATATAACTTGACATGCTTCATTGAAGTTGTTGTTACAGGAAATTTTCTTATTATATCAAAAAAAGTATTCCATCTAGGGTTTACTCTTATATAAATTCCATCTTTATTTCCGCAGAATTCCATTTGTTCTATTCTTTCAACTGATTCTTTTATAGATATCCAGGGACTTTTTGAAAGATGGCGGATTCTCTTTTGAGCTTCGTTAACTGAAATTACTCCTTTTCGGTATAAACTGTTAATTAAAATCAAATCAATTAATCCGTAGGATTCAGGATTACTTTGTACCAATACAAATATTCCAGGCAAAACTGATTCAGCTTGCATAGTAACTTCCACAGAATTAAAGGATTCTCCAAATTTTGGAAACTCTCGTCCATATATTAGGGAACCTAAACCCATCCTCTTAACACCCATTCCAGCTCTATCAACGAGCTGAAACTGCATCATTAGCTTAGCTAGAGCTTTGTTTCGATGTCTTGGTTGATGAATAGCAATATTTTCTGGTGTAACGCCACCATAAAAGCTACCCGGATTAGTAATAGTCATTTTTGTTAAATCAAAATCAATAGAGATCATTCCATCTATCGAATAGTCTCTATGAACAATCGCATTAATAAATGCCTCATGAAATGCGAGTTGATCAAGAATCGGTACATCATAGGTTTTATTTTCAAATTTAATTTCTTGTGTTAGATTGCAAACTCTAAAGTATTTTTTAGCGAGGTTAATAGACTTCCAGATACATTCTTCCCACACTTCATTTACCAGAAGTTTACCTGTTCGAGTTTTACAGCTAAATCTATATTCATAAGCACCTAACCATTGCTTGATAATATCTGGTTTACCTAAGAACAGAAGTCCGGATTTTGTTAAAATTCCATTATTTGTAGCACTGATTGCTTCTAAAAAAGCATATCTATCTGGTTTAGACTCTATAGAATATTTTTTTCTATTACAATAATCTTCATAAGATTCATCTATTGCTGTGACATCTAAGGAAGAAAAAATATCTAATTCTAATAAGTCTGCGCTCCAATCATAATTTTGTAGATTATTCACTGCCTGCCTAATTTCATTAGGCTCCATAGGACGACTTGACCTACCATCTCTAATGCAGACCTTCCCGCTTGCTGTAGATATCAAAGAATCTCGCCTATGAGGAACATGAATAACTAAATAAGACTTTCCTTCAAAATCTACATATTCAGCGCATATCTCCAGAAATGGTTTTATCTTTCCTTTTATACGTTGCTCAATCTCAATAACATCTCCATGCTCAAAGCCAACAAGCTGACTCAACCAATTCTCACCAATTACGTTAGAGCTATCTTTGACACCAATAATAATAATGCCTCCATGAAAGTTAGCTAATGCCGATACTTCCTCAGCTAAATCTTTAGCATTGTGTAGTGAGTTAATGTTTTTATATTCTTTAAACTCAACTTCTTCACTTTCAATACTTTCACTGGGCGTTACTTTACAAACCGCCAATATATTTCTGATAGAATCTTGATCTTTGATTCTCATAATGTGCAAATTCAGATTAATTTATAGCTCTAGGTCTAACTCTTTATTAGGAAAATTTCTGTCGTAGATGCTCTCATAGCGGTTACGCTCTTGCGAATCCCCCCAATGGGCGATCACACCCAAAGCCTTTCCTAAATTTCTAGCTTATCGTGTAAATTTAGGTGACGTGAACAGCAGGTGCGATCGCATCTCGTCTGCTAAGTCACCCCATCAGCATCGAAAACAACCTCGAACTCAGCCGCAGGCATCCACTTACCAAGAAAGCGCTTGTGATTTTCCGCTTCTGTGCGACTGTAGAAGCGACCAATCGTATAGTGTTGAGCATTCGGCAACAACCTCACCAGTGTCCAGGGATAATTCTTTTGATTCCAGAAGCCTTGTGTCGGAGGTGGGGATGGTTCTGCTGTGCGATCGCAGCCTCGATGCTGCAAAATAGAGTGAATTTGAGCTAGAAGTTGCGCTCTGTCTGGTGTCTCATCATTCGGTAACAAGCTCCATTCACGCACTGGTGCTGGTAGCCAAGCCAAGGTGTAAGAAACTGAGCCTTTGCAAAGATACCAAGACAAGCGGCGTGGCTGTTTGCGGCAGTTGAAGCCGTCGGCACGTAAAGACGCAACAACTCTGTCGCCTTCTGCTTGCAGGCGAAGCCATTCGGAGTGTTTCATTGGTATGATTTGGGTGATTGTTTTTTTAGAAAGGGCGATCTGCGACAATTGCAAAAATGCGAATCGCCCGTTATTTCTGGAAAATACACATCTTGCACTAGAGCCTTGAATTAAAATTCAGGCTCAAAGCTTAAACCCGTTAAAACGGGTTGAAAATCTTCATGCAGTCAGCTTTAGCTGACTTTAGCTATTAGCCCGAAATTTATTTCAGGGCGGGGTTGGGCTTCCAGCTAGATCGTCTCGCGCATCACCTCCTGTTCCGCTACACATCCGACACAATTTGCTTCGTATGAGAAACTACCCATAGAGAGACAGGGAAACAGGAAGTATGGGGACTTCCCAAAGTGTTTCCCCGTCCTTTTTGTGGTCTTAAAAGTGACCAAGTGTCACTCAACAAGTAAGATGGTAGACGATCAAAACTCAGAACGCAACCCAGAATTGCCAATTCTTAAGGAAGTAAGAGAGCGACTGGGAATGACTCAGGAGCAAATAGCCGACTGCTTGGGAATATCGCGCAGAACCGTCATCCGCCACGAAGCAGGCGAACGAGTAATAAAACTGAACTTTGCTCAAATCCGACGATTGAAAGAACTGCTAGAGCAAGCAGGAATGTCAATCGACGACTTACCTGCCGACATTGATTAAGGCGGTATCAGTTCATCCTAGTCTCAATATTTGGTTGCAACAGCTATGAAGTGAGGCTGAGGAGGGGATGCGTGAAGCGTAGCTATCCGTTGGAATCGCGCTTGTTGGAGTGGGGAATGCGATCGCCTTTAGCACCAGCGAAGCTGATCGCAAGCGAAGCTGATCGCAGTTGTTGGTAGGTGGAATGCAGGTGTTAGGCTGCTACATTACTGCTTCTCAATGAGCTTGTCATATTGTGCGTGTGTGCCAATCCAAAACCACAAGATACCTTTCTCAACTTCTACACCTAACGCTCGATAGCTTTGTCCTACTCGTACTGACCAATACTTACCAACTTTCTTAAAATGTAGCGATGGATGAGATGGATCGATCTTGAGCAACTCATAACCCTGATCTGCTGTTCGCTGCACCGCTTCAGGCAAAGCGTTATAACATTCCCAAAAGCGACGAGTCGTGTAGTGCATCAGATCGCTCGATAGTTACCCATCTCGAAGTCAGCAATTGCTTCCTCTGCCAAAGCTTCTAGCTTACCATCAGCGATATCGCGCTCTAGTTGTTCATCCCATCGTTGATGATCCAACTCAAGAAACCACTCTAAAAGCTGGTGGAACTGATCGGGTGAAAGTTGAAGAATA
>DATNQL010000660.1:0-13799 GCA_036704025.1 Stenomitos sp. | reverse complement strand
GAATGTTATTGTCGTTTTTCGGGCACCAATATCAAGACTGGGAGCTTTAGAAATAACGGGATAAATATGAGCAATTTGATAATAACTCGAAGCCAACGCTAAATTGGCGTTGAGATCTAAAGGCGCATCAATCGTAATCTGTACAGTCGGCTGAGTGGCGTTAAAAAACTTTTGCAACCCCTCGCTAGACAGGTAAAAAATCTCGCTGCGATCGCCTTCCGGACTCAAGTCAACCCACTCACAAGTGATCCCGGTCGTTTTCAACCCAAACCGCGAAACCGCATACAGTTTCGCCCCGGTCAGGGTAGCACCACTCAAGTCAGCCCCAATCCAATCCACCTTAATCAGGGAAGCTTGGGTTAAATCCGCATGAACAAAGCTGGCATTATGTAAATTAGCATGACTTAAGTCAGCCCCCATTAAGTTGGCTCCACTTAATTTAGCGTCGCTTAGATTAGCCCAGCGCAAGTCGGCTCCGCTCAAGTCAGCCCAGCGGAGATTGGCTCGGCTAAAGTCAGTGCCACTGAGATTGGCAAAACTCAGATTGGCTTGCCTCAAATCAGCCTCTCTGATGTTGCTATCGCTGAGGTCGGCTCGGTTCAGGTCAGCTTTGTTTAAATTCGCCCCTTCCAAAATGCTGGCTGTCAAGAAGGCACCCCGGAGATTACTCTCACTTAAAGTAGCGCGGCTGAGGATCGCTTGTCTGAGAGCTGCTTCTCGCAGATCAGCACCACTGAGGTTCGCTTCTTTGAGCGTTGCCCCAGACAGTTCAGCACGAATCAGTTCAGCACGAATCAGCGCAGCCTGAGTTAGATTGGCTTTTCTCAAATCTGCCCTGATTAAATTGGTAACGTTAAGGCTGGCCTGGATTAAGTTAGCTTTCGAGATATTAGCCCCACTGAGTCTGGCGACATTGAGTTTCGCTCGGCTGAGGTTCGCCCCACTCAAATTGGCTCCACTTAAGTTAGCCACACTTAAATTCACTTCACTCAAATTGGCACCGCTAAGATGAACACCACTGAGGTTGACTTCAGCAAGGTTAAGACCCGAAAAGTCTCTCTCTCCCGTTGCATATTTTTTGAGAATTTCCCTGACATTCATTTCCTTGTCAATCCCAAGCTTGAGTTAGGGGGCGAATGGTAGCGACCAACCCTCGCATCGACTAAAACACCGAAGGTCTAGTTACCTTCCGCTTCTGACTTGAAAGTGGGGTGTAGGGTGTGGGGGAGGACTATTTTCATTCATGGCTGTGAAATTTTTTCATCGGGACTGCCTTGCACAAATCTTATATTTAACTATATCGTCGGCAAGCTAGTACCAATGGCAAAGCTATCAAAGTAAACCTTGGATGAAATGATTTCACCGTTACTTGTGATCGCTCAAAATTGAGTAATCCCAAACCTTGTGCCCAACATCAGTGCAAAATGAGATGCTGTAGTTCACCTGGGATGAAATAGGACGATGAACATTGGGATTATAGGGCTAGGGCTGATTGGTGGCTCCTTGGGGTTAGACTTGAGATCATTGGGTCACCAAGTCTTAGGCGTTTCTCGCCAAGAGCAAACTTGCAAACGGGCGATTGAACGTGGCGTTGTGGATGACGCCAGCCTGAATCTAACCCTGTTGGCAGCAGCCGATATTGTGTTTATTTGCACGCCCATTGCGGCGATCGCACCTACTGTAGAGCAGTTAATTCCCCATCTCTCCCCTGAGACTGTACTCACCGATGTCGGTTCGGTTAAGGTGGCTGTGGTTGAGCAAGTTGCTGGTTTATGGCACAACTTCGTCGGTGGACATCCCATGGCAGGCACAACAGACAACGGCATAGAAGCGGCTGTCTTAGGGCTATTTGCAGATAATCCCTACGTTCTAACGCCTATTGAAACAACACCAGCACCAGCGGTGAGTCGGGTAGAGGAGATTGTGCGATCGCTCACGTCACGAGTCTATTTCTGCCGTCCTGAAGACCATGATCGCGCCGTGGCGTCCATTTCTCACCTACCTGTGATGGTTAGCGCCAGTTTGATTGATAGCTGTATGAGCGAACCTGACTCAACCGTTTTAGAGTTAGCTCAAAACTTAGCCAGTTCTGGCTTTCGGGATACCAGTCGCGTCGGAGGCGGCAACCCAGAGCTAGGGATGATGATGGCGCAGTATAATCGAGAGTCATTGTTGCGATCGCTCACTTCTTATCGCCACAGCCTCGACCAATTTATGGAACTCATCGAGCAGGAAGATTGGCAAACCTTAGAGAAAAAACTCAAAGCCAATCATGTGCAGCGTCCTCACTTTCTTTAAGGCTTAAATTAAGGATGGGTTGCTGATGATTAGGAAACCCAAAGAAACTACAACCGTTTCATAGTGGCGTCATCGGGTTGTCACAAGAACGTCATACAGGCTCTCTAAAGTGGTAAATATCAACTGTAGAGCGTCTTGTCAAAACTCTCTCGGCTTCCTCTATTTCCATCACAGTCAACAGCCATCATTCGGTATTAATTAGGGCTGCGTCATTCACCGCAACCGATTTCTTGAAGAGAATCCCATGGTAATCGATCACCAAACTTCCAAAACTTACAATTCTGACTCTTTTTCTTTCAAAAAGGCCGCCAGTTATTTATCACTGGTGTTGCTGGGAGTGGGCGTTACTTTATCCGGAAATTATTTCTTGTCGGGTCACTTGCCCTCTTCTGCTACACCGAATTCTCCCAATTCCAGTCAAGCGTTAGCCGGAACCATTCCCCCTAGCACATCGTTACCGATTCAAGACACAAATTTTATCACCCAAGTCGTTGAAAACGTTGGGCCGGCGGTGGTGCGGATTGATTCATCTCGAACCGTCACTTCTCAGATCCCAGAAGTCTTTAATAACCCACTGTTTCGTGATTTTTTTGGAGCCGATTTGCCCACAGAGCCACAACAGCGAGTTGAACGAGGTACAGGGTCAGGCTTTGTGATCAACAGCAATGGTGAGATTCTGACGAATGCTCACGTTGTAGAAGGTGCCGATACGGTGAATGTGACTCTCAAAGATGGTCGCAGCTTTGTGGGTAAAGTACTCGGTACCGACCCCGTCACAGATGTTGCCGTCGTGAAAATTCAAGCGAACAATCTCCCCGCCGTTACCCTCGGCAATTCCGAGCAACTCAAACCAGGGGAATGGGCGATCGCGATTGGTAATCCCCTCGGTTTAGATAATACGGTCACAACAGGCATCATTAGTGCCACAGGGCGCTCCAGTTCCCAAGTCGGTGTCCCCGATAAGCGCGTTAACTTTATCCAAACGGATGCCGCCATTAATCCCGGCAATTCTGGAGGTCCCCTGTTAAATGCTTCGGGTCAAGTGATTGGCATGAATACAGCCATTATCCAGGGTGCCCAAGGTTTAGGCTTTGCCATTCCCATCAATACGGCTCAACGGATTGCTCAACAATTAATTGCGACAGGCCAGGTTCAACATCCTTACCTCGGCATCCAGATGGTTACATTAACACCAGAATTAAAACAAAACCTTAATAATAATCCTCAGGCAGGTCTTAGGGTCAATGAAGACAACGGCATATTGATTGCCAAAGTGATGCCCAATTCCCCTGCCGCCCAAGCTGGACTCCGTGCTGGGGATGTGATTCACAAAGTCAACGGTCAACCCGTGAAAAACGCTGAGGATATCCAAAAAGCGGTCGAAAATTCTCAGGTTGGCAGCAACTTACAATTTGAGTTGCGCCGCAATCAAACACAGATGAATGTAGCGGTGAAGCCGGGAGCTTTTCCGATTCAGCAGGCTCAGAGGTAATGATGGGGAGATAGGGAGATTGGGGGACGGATGGGGTATCACGCCAGAGGTAGATAAAACCGAAACGTACTACCAACACCCAGTTGACTTTCGACTTCAATCTCACCGCCCTGCAATTCAATCAACCGTTGAGAAATCGCCAGACCAATACCCGTTCCTCCCGTCTGCTGATTTCGAGACTTTTCCGCCCGCCAGAAGCGCTCAAACACATGAGGCAAATCTTCGGGTGAAATGCCAATCCCCGTATCCGTCACTGCAATCCACAATCGCGGGACAAAAGCTTTTGCCCCTTCGGTTTCTGCCCAAGCCCGGATGAGGATTGAACCCGACTCCGTATAGGTGAGGGCGTTGCCTAAAAGGTTAACCAACACCTGTTCCACCCGGTCAATATCAGCTCGTACACTGGGCAATGGCTCCGGACAGTCCAAACGCAACTGCGGGCCATCTTCTAATAACTGGTCAGCAAATTTTTCCACCAAAGATTCTAACAAGGGACGTATCTTGACAGACCGAATTTGAATCGGGAGATACCCAGCTTCTGCCTTAGAAAGTTCCTGCAAATCGTTGATTAATCGTTCTAGTCGCCGAGTTTCCTTTGCTAACCGCTGATAAACCCCTGGAGTCGGTTCCATTTGACCATCGGCTAGTTCTTCGAGATAACCACGCAGCACGGTTAAAGGAGTTCGCAGTTCATGGGTGAGGTCACTGACTAAGTCTCGCCGTCGCTGTTCTACATCTTCCAAACTGACGGCCATCCGGTTAAAACTGTTAGCCAGTTGGTTAATTTCAGGAATCTCACTCGGCGGCAGTCGCGCGTCTAGTTGGCCTGCTGCAAACTTTTGGGTAATTTGTTCAATTTGAGTTAAAGGCTGTACAATTCGCTTGGAAACCCAGTAGCTCAGTCCACCGGCAGCCGTTGTCCCCACAATCACTGACCAGAAGGTACTGCGATTCCACGCGGTTTCAAACCCCTTAACCAGATAAGTCCGAGCAAAGCGTAAACTGACACCTCTGCCTTCGAGTTGTTGCAGGTGCAGGACAAACAAGCGAGGGGAAGACAACTTGCCAATAATCACAAGAGAACCTACGCCCACAATCATCACTAAAAGATGAGAAAAAAACAGGCGTGAGGCTAAAGGCAAGGATTTCATCCGACGCAAATTATCCTTACTCATTGGCTGACAAAATCCCCCTGAAATGATGCGGAAGTTTTAAGGTGCAGCTAAGTCTTCAAACTTGTAGCCGACGCCAATCACCGTCTTCACAAAAGTCGGATTAGCGGAGTCAGGTTCAATTTTTTTTCGCAATCGCGCCACATGGGTATCAACAACTCGTTCATCGCCAAAAAAGTTATCACCCCAAAGTTTGTCAATGAGCTGAGTACGATTCCAAACTCGACCCGGCTGACTAATAAATGTGGTCAATAAATTAAATTCTAACGTTGTTAAATCTAGCACTTCTGTGTCGCCAACCTCCAGTTGACGTGTGGCGGTGCGCTGATCGACATTCACTACAAAATGTTGGGTTTGGTAGACTAAATGCTGTCCCCCATGACGCAGACTGCGCCGTAATAATGCCCGAACTCTGGCTACTAATTCTGTAGGGCTAAAGGGCTTAACCATATAATCATCGGCACCCGTAGATAGACCAATCACTCGGTCAATTTCTTCACCCTTAGCCGTCAACATTAAAATATAAGGGTCTTTTACACCGGGCTTTTGTCGAATTCTGGCACAGACTTCCAAACCATCCAAACCGGGAATCATTAAATCTAAAATAATCACATCTGGTTGTTGTTTGGTAAACGCCTGTAAAGCCGATAGCCCATCGGCACAGCAGTTACAAGAAAACCCTTCTCTTTCTAAAGCAAGCTGGATCAATTTGGCAATTTCTGGTTCATCTTCGACAATTAAAATGTCCATGGTAGCCTCTTTTTAAAGATTAGGAAGTTCAATCACAAATTCGGTTCCTTGACCCGGAGAGGAAATACAGTACAACCGACCCTTGTGAAGTTCGACCACAATTTGGTAGCTAATGGCTAACCCTAAACCAGTACCTTCACCGACAGGTTTTGTTGTGAAAAAAGGATCAAACGCTCTGGAACTCACTTCTTCTGTCATACCTGAACCATTGTCGGCAATGCGAATCACAATCCAGGGATGGGAGGCGGATTTTGAACATATTTCAGTGCGAATTTTGATCGTGCCAGGGTTAGTTCTGATTTCGGCCAAATTTTGCTGGCGGTTCTGTTGCTCTAATGCATCAATGGCATTATTCAGGAGATTGATAAAAACCTGATTGAGTTCTCCTGGATAGCATTTGACCAAAGGCAGATGGCTATAGTCTTTAATCACCTGAATTGTCTGAGAAATGAGCGGTGGCTTCAAACGGCTTTCTAAAAGAATTAAAGTACTATCAAGCCCTTGATGCAGATCAACATCTTTAACAGCCGCTTCATTCACACGAGAAAAAGTACGTAAGCTTCGGACAATTTGCCGAATCCGTTCAGCCCCTACTTTCATGGAAGCAAGGAGTTTGGGAAAATCTTCTATAACGAAATTTAGATCGATTTCTTCAATTTCTGATGCAATTTCTAGGGGAGGATGAAGAGAAGTTTCTTGATACAACTCAATTATCTTGAATAAATCATTAATATAATTTTGAGCATGATTGATATTGCCATAAATAAAATTAATAGGATTATTAATTTCGTGAGCCATCCCCGCCACTAACTGTCCTAGAGAAGACATTTTTTCAGTTTGAATGAGTTGTGTCTGTGTATTCTGTAGTTGGCGTAAGGCTTGTTCCAATTGATTCGCTTGTCGTTGTAGCTGTGCTTTCGATTGCCTGACGGCTTCTTCCGTTTGCTTGCGCTTGGTAATATCTCTATCGATACCGCGATACCCTTGAAAATTCCCCACCTTATCAAAGAAAGGAACCCCACTCATCTCGAGTATGACGATATGTCCATCTTTGTGGATATTGGTGTTTTCGAGATTAGTAATTGACTGTCGTAAAGCGACCCGATTACTCATCAGTTCACTCACACAACAGGCTTCGTCGGAAGGCATGAAATTAAAGGGTGTTTTACCCAAAACTTCTTCTACTTCATAACCTAAAATATCTTTAATTTGCGGACTAACGTAGGTGTAGACAGCATTCTGATCAACTTCCCAAATAAAGTCGTTAGTGCTTTCCACGAGATTCCGAAATCGTTCCTCACTCTCTCGCAAGGCTTCCTCAGCTTGTTTGCGATCGCTAATATCGCGAGCAATCCCAATCACTGATACCACACGACCGCTAGCATCTCTCAACAGTGACAAATTAGAAATATACCAACGCCAATGACCCGTCTTGTGTCTAACTCGGTACTCAATCCCAGATTGATTCTGAGCCTTTTCTATCGCTCGACGTAAAGTACCCAAACAGACGGGGATGTCATCGGGATGGACAAACAGAGTAAAAATTTTCCCCTCAACCTCTGAAAGTTTGTGCCCTAAAAGTTCAACCCAGTTTGGGGAAACATAAGAAAAGATTCCATCCGGTGTTAACTGATAAATAATATCGTTCGCATTTTCTACAATACTGCGAAACTTCTGTTCACTTTGTTGAAGTGCTTCCTTTGCTTTATAACGCTCGCTGATGTCGCGAACAAAGACACAGTTGTATTCTTGACCCTTGAATTCTAGATGATTGATGCTAATCTCGACGGGGAAAATTCGACCATCTTGAGCACGGTTGGTGGACTCTAAAGTCACAGAACCTAGAGATTTTAGTTTTTTCCGATATTCTGACCAAGATTGAGCCGGAAGGTTGGGATCGACATCATAGACACTCATGGAGAGCAGTTGATCACGAGAATAGCCCAACATTTGGCAAGCGGCTTCGTTGACGTAAAAGAACTGAGCCTCGCCATCCATCCACAAAATCGCCTCAGGAGCATAATCCATGGAAAACTGCATGAATCGTAGCTGTTCATTCACCTGCTTTAACTCACCCGTCTTTTCCTGAACTCGATCCTCAAGTTCTGCCTCTGCCTGCCACAGCTCATTTTCTGCTAGTTTGCGTGCTGTGATGTCAATCAGTAATCCATCCCAGAGAATCTCTCCATTCGCTTGTTGTTCCGGTGCGGAAGCCGCTTGAATCCATTTAATCCGTCCCGATGGTAAGATGAAGCGACCTTCCCAAGACCAAGGCTGTAAGGTTTCAATGGAATGGGTGACGGAGCGGTTGAAGTCTTCTTCATCCTGTGGATGAATCATCGACATCAGGACACTGGCATCAGCTTCAATCTCCATCGCCTCCACTTCAAAAATCTGGCGACAACTTGGACTGATAAACGGAAAAGCCAGAGTGCCATCTGGATATCTTAAACATTGGTAAATGACCCCCGGCACACGGGCAGAGATTCTTCGCCATCGCACTTCGTTCTTAGAAAGAGCGGCTTCTGCTTGATGAGATTGAGTGATTGAGTCTTCCATGGTTCAGATTGAGTCAGCCGTAATCACATCGATCCAAGAGAATGTCTGTGCCAGGATTTTATGGTGGGCATACATCCTGATTGTCTGACTAAAAAATAAAAACAATATTAAGTTTTTACCAAATTTTGTATAAGTGGATAACAAAAATCATTTAAGAAAAAAAGGTAGGTACAAGACCTACCCCGACTATTTTTGAAATATGTCAAAACTTAAACAAGCTTCAGGTCTGGATATTCAGCCATCAAGTCATCAGAGGTGAGAGTGTCACCTTCGGCTTGGGGTGTCCAGAGAATTTCTACAGCCAGTAAGCGCTCACTTGAAATACTCCCCATTTGACGTAGAGCTTGACGCAAATCATCCGAGCTATTGATGGTTGGGAGTTCTAGCTTGCCTTGAGTCCCGACCACCAGCGTAACGACAATGTATTCGCCCGGTGCCTCTGTGGCAACGATTGATCCACCATCAGTTGGTAAAGATGTTTGGGAAGAAGCGTCTCGAAGCTGATTGTTGACGTTTGAGAGGGTTTCTGAGGTAAACTTGCTCCGCTCCGCCAGTGTCAATTGATTAAATTTGGCTTCTGCGGCTTCCAGTGCCGTTTGTTGAGATTGAGCCGCACCGTAAACCCAGTATTCGGGATGGCGTAGTAAAGCTAAAGTTGACTCCTGCAAAACTTGAGCCCTTCCTTGAGCCGAACCGGTATCCGCACTCAGCGCTAACTCATCGAGTTCTTTTTGTAAACCACGCGCCCCCTCTAACAAACCCACTTGGACACGAGCGACCGAAATCTTGGGGTTGCTGTAGCCTGGAACATCGTTATCGCCACCCTCACCCATACGACGGAAGGTTTGCACGAGGAAATTAGCGATTGCAAAGAAAATCAGGATACCGAATATACTGCCAAAGCCGCCGCCAAAGAAGAAGGGCATCAGGAAGAACGACCCGCCAAAGCCACCGCCAGGATACCCATAGCCGTAGCCATAGCCCCCACCCGGTGAGCGGTAACCACTAGTCGGAGGGGAGTAGGTACGACTAGGAGCACGGAAAGAACCGCCACCAATCCGACCCCCACTTCTCGCCGCTAGGGCATTCCCGGCGTTACCGAGAACCAGGGAACAGATCAGCCCAAAGACAAAAAGAGATTTCAAAAAAGGTTTAATCGCTGAAAAAAGTTTGTTACGCATAGGAAAACCATTACTCTCCAAGCTAAGTGAAACTTTAGCGGCTCTAGTAGCTCAAAACATCTTTTGACCAACAAGTCTTAAGGTGGAGAGCCAAGAAAAGGGAAATCCGCAAGGGGTTCTGCTAGCTCCTTCTCTAATTTACCGCTATCGCTCATCTAGCTGGGTCAGCCCACTGGAGGGATTTCCGATGAAGATATCCGTACTTTCACTGTGACGTTTACCGTTGGCCTGACTTACCCACCGCCAACAATCGTGACAATTTCCAGCTTGTCACCTTCTTGGATTTGAGTTTGAGACCAATACTGTCGATGGAGAATCTCGCCGTTATACTCCACGGCGACTAGGCGCGGATTTAAGCCTAACTGTTCTAGCAGTTGCGGTAGCTGAGTTTGGGGGAGACAGGTACGGGTTTCACCATTCACTTGAAGAGTAATGCGATCGCTGGTGTTAGACATGAGATTGAGTGACACGGGCTTCGATGCTACGGAGAGTTTGTTGTCGTGTGAGTTGAGACAGGAAGTACTGCGTGATCAGGGTGGGTTGTTCAGCTTGCATGATGGCACGCACAATGGCTACTCGACCAGCACCTGCGGCGAGAACCTCGTTAATATTACTGGGATCGATGCCCCCGATCGCAAACCAGGGGATGGTCGCCTGCTTCGCCGCATACTTCACATACTCTAAACCCACTGCTGCTTTACCTTCCTTGGTCGGCGTCTCATAAATCGGCCCCACACCGATATAATCTGCGCCTTCCTCAATGGCACGGCGCATTTCCTCCGGATTGGTGGTCGAGCGACCAATCAGACGCTGAGAGCCAAGGAGTTGCCGCGCCAAGGAGATCGGAATATCCTGTTGCCCTAAATGCACACCATCCGCATCGACCGCCAAGGCTAAATCCACCCGGTCGTTCATGATAAATAACGCTCCGTAGTGATGGCACATCTGGCAAAGTTTCTGGGCATACGAGAGTCTGATTTCATCATCTGCGGTTTTGTCTCGGTACTGTACCAAAGTGAGTCCGCCTTGCAGTGCCGCTTCTACGGTGGTGAATAGCTGTTCTGTCGTAGATGTGACCAGGTAAAGGTGCGATCGCTCCAAGAGTTGATGACGCCGATAGGTCAGCAAATTACTCTCCAAGATATAAACTCGGTAGCGCATCTGCTTAAAGACGGCACCCATATCGGGATGATAAAGCTTGCCGTATTCTTCCAACACCCGCAGCGCTTCTTCTACCCGGCAAAGATTAGCCTGCAAAAGCTGCTCAATACTAGAGCGCTGTTCTTCTTGAGGATGAGTCAAGTTAGTGCCCGGATCTTGTGGAGTATCCCGTGACGCACGAATGTCTTGAGTATGCCAACTCGCTAATTCTTGACGCATTTGCTTGCATTCTTTGGCCAGTGAGCCGCTATTAAGACCAAAACGACACCACTCTTCAATGATGCGTAAGCCTTCTCTAGCTCGGTCTAAATTGGCGTCTAAAATGCGGCAAATAGCTGGGTCTTGCCATCTATGACCGCTGTATTGAGCGCTCATCGCGAACTTCACTCCATTATTTGTAATCGTAACAAGGCTGCTTTAGAAGATTCTGACCGGATTGGTTTGCCCGTCAACGCCAGAGCCGATGACCCTCCTTAGATAGACTGGTACCACTGATGATGATCTTGAACTCGTCATTTTATACAGCAAGAGAAAAAGGTGACGGCAAATAATAAGTTTTATCCTATCCTCAAGTCGGTTAACCTTTATCGAAAACAGGTCGATCAAGCACAAATTGTCTAGCCTGCTTTCCAGACAGCCACCTATGGGCGATTGCCCACCAGAAAAAATGAAAATTCTTACCCCTTCTGCCGTCTACCTTCTGACTTGAAAGTGGGGTGTAGGGTGTGGGGTGTGGGGTGTAGGGTGTAAGGGAGGACTATTTTCATTCATGGCGGTGAATTTTTTTCATCGGGACTGCCTTATTTCCAAGCTAGTTCTGCCTGATTATGGAGTTGATCATTTTGATCGGTCTGCAAGCCTCGGGGAAGAGCACCTTTTGCCGCCAGGATTGGGCGGCAACCCACGAACTCGTCAGTAAAGACTTGATGCGGAACAATAAAAATCGTGCCAGAAGGCAAGCACAGCTCGTTGAAGCGGCACTACAAGCGGAACGTTCCGTCGTCGTGGATAATACCAACCCAACAATTGAGGAACGAGCCTCACTCATTGAACTAGGCAAGCGATACAATGCTCAGATTTTAGGCTATTACTTTCAATCCAAAGTCAGCGATTGTCTTGAGCGCAATCAGCAACGCACAGGTAAAGCCAGAGTTCCAGACGTGGGAATTTACGCCACAGCCAAGAAGTTAGTCCTCCCTGCTTATGCAGAAGGCTTCCATCAGTTGTTTTATGTCAAGATGACGGATAATTCGGCTTTTGCGGTTCGTGCGTGGACTGAAACTGATGGATATAGATAATTTCCTCAGAAGCTGAGTTCAATTTTTTACGGATGTAGAAAAAAACTCCTGTAGTAAACCTATTCAGGGGTGGAACATAAAATTTGGCTTGCCAAGATAGCAATGCCAAAATTGAAGCCTTGGTGTTAGGGCGCATCTACTAACTCTCGCTACTCACACCATTCTTATCACCGTTCAATGCAAACTAATTTAGAGATTGATTCCCTGGAGCAACTGATTGACCGGCTCCAAGCTTGTTTTGCGGTTGATGAAGCAGACACAGCACTGAAATCATTAATGCAACAACTTTTCCCGCAGGAGGTTGGCGCAATTTATATCATCAGTTCCTCTCAAAACCTGGTGGAATCCATTGCAACTTGGGGTGCTTTACCCTTGACGAGCGATCCCATCTTTACCCCTGATGAATGCCTCTCCCTGCGGCGAGGACAAGCCCATCTAGTAGAAGACACCCACCACGGTTTACTGTGTCAACATGTTCGAGCTGACGCTTCGACCGTTGAAACCTTGTGCATACCCATCATGGCGCACGGGGAAACCTTGGGCGTTTTATATATTGGTTCACTGTATCGGGGACGTATCACCCAAATTAAACCGCTAGCCGAGAGGCTTGCCACACACATCAGTTTGGCGCTAACACACTTGAAACTCCGGGATACGTCCAATCCCCTTCGATGAGGTGACTCATCAGTCCGAGAGGCTTTGTCCCGACAGGGTTGCAGGAGATACGGGTAAAGCCTCGTCCTAGATTGTGAAAGACAGGGTAGGTAAGCTTTCAACATCTCATGGGCATAGTCTAGACGGGCAGCAGGCTCAACCCACAAACCCTTTAAAATACTGTTCTGTTGCCCGTTCAAGAACAGCTTACCGAGTTTCTACTTCATCCTTCATCCTTGACACTTCAGAATTTCTTTAGATAAAAATCCTTACCCATCCCCCCAGAGGGGATGCTAACCTAAGGGATAGCCGGGGTGCCTCTGACAACAATGCTGATGCACCCTAGCCATTGAACTCGAATCTATTGGTAGGTACGTGACGTGGTTGCCACTCCTGAAAAACCTCAACAACTAACATCCCCTCGCACGGGCGGTAATGATCGAGTTGCTGTCTTACTCATGGGCTATGGCGAAGTCGAAAGCTACGAAGATTTTGCCAACTACAACGAACAAGCTTTAAACTTACTCACGGCCAAATTTGCCCCTGTTCCCACTTGGGTTTACCCTCCACTGGCGAAACTTCTGGCAATTTTTGATTTGCACGAGTGGGGACACACGCACGATAATTTTATCTCTCCCCATAATAAAATCTTTGAACAGCAACGGGCAGGGATTGAGAAGCACTTGCAGGAACAATGGGGCGAACGAGTCCAAGTCTTCAAAGTTTATAACTTCTGCGCCCCCTTCCTCGCTGAGCAAGTCCTTGCAGACATTAAAGCCCAAGGTTTTGACAAGCTGCTGATCTATCCTCTGTTAGTGGTCGATTCCATCTTTACTAGCGGGATTGCGGTTGAACAAGTTAACCAAGCTCTAACTCAGTTAACGGATGGCGGTGAACACTGGGTTAAAGGACAGCGTTACATCCCTTCTTTCTACAACGAACCAGACTACATTAACTTACTCGCCCGACTGGTTGAGGAGAAAATCGCTAAGGATTTAGCCGTAGCGCACTTGCCTTCCCAAACGGGTATTGTGTTGATGAATCACGGTTGCCCTCATAAGGCTAAAGGCTTTACCTCTGGCATCTTGGAAAGTGAGGCACTTTATGAGCGAGTCCGGGAAAAACTGATTTACAAGTATCCTCTCATTTCAGTGGGTTGGCTCAACCATCAAACGCCCTTAATTGAATGGACTCAGCCGAATGTGGAGTTAGCCGCTAAGAACCTGATTGGTTT
>DATNQL010000659.1:0-3499 GCA_036704025.1 Stenomitos sp. | reverse complement strand
TTAGTCGCTAAAATTGAAGCGCAGCTAGAGCGCACCCGCCGCATCCATTCTGAGATTATCCGGTTAATGCAACTGTCGATGGGTTCACGTCCTACCCCGTCATTCAACCCATCTTCGCTCGTGGAAACCGCAGAGATATCTGAGACAATTCCTGAGGAAGCAAGTACACCCAGTCCTTTACCCTTGACACCCGCAGAAGAACGTGTGTTTTGGGAAGTGATTCAAGGATTGACCAACAAACAAATTAGCGATCGCTTATTTATCAGTCCTCGCACGGTTCAAACTCATTTAAGTAGCATCCTCAATAAGCTAGGGCTAGAGAATCGCGCTCAACTCATTCGTTTTGCCTACGAACAGGGATATCAAGCGCCAAACGAAGAAAAAGACAGTGAAACGGAGGGGTGAGTCGATCAACCATTGGGGACTCGGTAGAGCCTAAACACCGTCTCTCGATAACCCATGACCCATGACCCAAAAAACCGACTGTACCCGTTGAAGGCAAGAATATGAGTTCCAACCTTCCAACTTTTAGCCCTTACCCGCCACAATTAATATTGCCGCAACCAACAACCAAGCCGCTTCATGACAGACCAAACCACTGCCTCCGTAACAGAAGACTCCGATCGCACGGCTGAGCTGATGCACCAGCTTCGGACTAGTTCTGAAAAAAAACAACTTCAGCTCATTGCCGAACTAGCTAGTTTAGGCGAGACTGGCTTAGAAGCCTTAATGGAATTTTTAAAGGAGCAACAGTCTACTCCAGCAAATCTTGCGATCGGTCTTGCCTACCAAACGCTGTACCCAGTCAATACACCCAACGTCCAAGCCTTTGTGCAAAGCCATTTCCCCACAGGGGTTGTGCCTTTGAATTCTGCGGTTGGGATTGACTATTTGCCTCTACAACAACAGTTAGTACTGGCTGATTTTCTCGCCGCTGACCGTTTTACATTAGAGAAACTCTGTGAATTAGCCGGCCCTGCCGCCTCTGCACGAAAATGGCTGTACTTTTCTGAAGTCGAAAATTTTCCCATTCCCGATTTACAAACCATTAATAACTTGTGGTTCATTCACTCTCAAGGCCACTTTGGATTTACTGTCCAACGGGAACTGTGGCTGTCGATGGGCAAAAACTGGGAAAAGCTATGGCCTAAAATCGGCTGGAAGAGAGAAAACAATTGGACTCGTTACCCAAGTGAGTTTACCTGGAATCTGAGTGCGCCTAGAGGTCATCTACCCCTTTCTAATCAACTACGAGGTGTACGGGTTATCGCCTCTTTACTCTCTCACCCCGCTTGGACTGCCACAAACCAGGGGAATGGGTAAGGGATCGTTGAAGGACTCATGACCGACTTGAGTTCGTCTCGAAACCATCTCCATGCCTCCTCATGTTTGTTCAAGACGCCATACGGGAACATTATCTATATCTATGGCGGATAAAACTTCAGGAACACACAGAGTGGATCAAAGCAATAGGTATGGAGCCTTAACTTTTTATGACCAATCCGGAAACCAGAATTTTTTGTCGTTTAGATGGTTTGACGCCCGCCGCACGAGAACAAAAACGGCTCACAGCCCTGAGAGAGCTTGGCTTACTCGAAACAGAGACTGTTACTGTTTTTGAGGAAGCCGCTCAAACGGCGGCGCGGCTTGTGGATGCCCCCATTGGCATTTTGGCTGTGATGGCGCAACATGACCTGCATATCAAGTCAGCCGTCGGTTTATCCAGAGTGGGGCTGATGAATCCGTTGGCACAGTCACGCTTGCTGCCGCGAAATGAAAGCTTTTGTAGCTATGTAGTAGACTCTCATCAAGTTTTGGCGATTCACGATACAGCCACTCATCCTGTTTTTGCCAGTAGTTTGTTGGTTGGACACTACGGCATTCGTGCTTATCTGGGTGCACCGCTATTGACGGCAGATGGGCTATGTTTGGGTACGCTCGCCGTCATGGATTGGGAGCCTCGATCTTTTAGCGCCAAAGATATTGAATTACTAGCGATTACGGCTCGTTGGAGTCTGAGCGAATTTGAGCGGAACCGTTTTTTACAACAAGAGTACAGCAGCTCTATCCAAAAAATTCCCCTGTCATCCGCTGTCAGTCAGTACCGAGAGGGGTGGGAATGTGAATCAACAACGGATAGGCAAGATGTTGCTCCAGATTGCTCAACTTGCCTGAACTCCGGTCACTCTCTTAAACTCCAATTACTCGCTCAGTTGACTCAGGAACTGCGAACACCCTTAACCTCTGTGATGGGGATGGCTCGTGTCCTGACACGTCAGGTTTATGGCCCTCTAACCACAAAACAGAAGGAATATCTAGAAATTATTCATCGTAGTGGGCAACAGCTCATATCGCTGGTTGATGAAATTGTTGACCTCAAGATTTTGGATGAGGGCAGCGAACAACTGCACCTGACATCCGTCGATATCGAAATGCTCTGTCAACAAGCCATCAATAGCCTGTTAGAAATTGCCCAACGTCAGCAACTACAAATCCGTTTATCGGTCGAGCCAGGAAATCGCCTTGGGTTGCTGGATAAGGATAAGGTCAAGCAAATTCTGTATTACCTCATCTATGGTGTGATTCAATCCGCTGAAGCAGGAGGCGAGATTCGCCTTCATGCTTCTCGCAAAGCCGACAAACTCAATCTAGCAATTTGGGTTTCTCACCCTTGGTTCGGGGAGGGGTTACCTTCGTTCAGTGAGGACGTTGCCAAGTCGTGTTTACCTTCATCGGCAATGACTACTGTTTCTAATGCTCTAGAAACGTCACCAGGTAATAGTGAGATGGAAAGCAGCGAGCTGATTTCCATCTGTTACCCATTGCCGACTGCTGCGGTACTGTCGAGTGATTCGCTCTCCGTACCCTTGAGTCTGAACGGTGAACCCAACAAGACGGCTGAGAAACCTGAGTCCCGTGAGAGCCTAGGGCTATTACTCAGTTGTCATTTGGCAGAACTTCATGGGGGAGACATTTCCGTTCAAGGCTCCTCAGAAGCCGGGTATCGCTATGTTGTGACGCTGCCTCTATTTGAGTCTGTGAAAGAAAGGTTGTAGTCTAGAGTCCGGAATCCAGATGCAGCCTTAAGAATTAAACATCAAAGAATCCTGATTGTAGGTGCTTAATTTTGCATTGGTAAGGCTTCTAGTCCTAGCTCTTACTCCCAATTTATGAATTCAGTTTGGCAACAGCTTACTCTATCCAATTTACAGCTATATCAGTGGCGAGGCGCTAGCTATTTGTATCGGCTCGTGGGATTGTTACAGTCTTGGCGTCGGGGCAGCTACGTCATGCAGTGGGCTGAGCCGATAGGGGCACTGTTGGTGGCTGTAGTCTTGGTTTTAGCTCCCTTTGTCGGGAGAAGCAACAATGCACTGATTGCTGTTTTGTTAATAGCCTGTGGAGCTTTCTGGGTGTTGCTCACCCTATCGGATGAGGCAGAACCACAACCAGGGTTTCACTCCAAGGTGACGCCAATACATTTGTTGGTGTTGTTGTA
>DATNQL010000658.1:0-4185 GCA_036704025.1 Stenomitos sp. | reverse complement strand
GACCGACCGCCATTCGCTGGTACGGTTTGTTAATTGCCTCAGCCGTATTAATCGGCGTTACTCTGTCCCAATATTTGGCAAAGCGCCGTAACGTTGACCCAAACCTGGTAGGCGACTTGGCAATCTGGCTGGTGATTGCGGCAATTCCCTGTGCCAGACTCTACTACGTTCTGTTTGAATGGCAACAATATGCCCAGAACCCGCTCCAAGCTTTTGCGATTTGGAAGGGCGGAATTGCCATTCATGGTGCCATTTTAGGCGGTATTGTAGCGGCGATTATTTTTGCCCGTCTCCAAAAAATCTCGGTCTGGTTATTAGCTGATCTAGTCGCCCCTTCTCTTATTTTGGGTCAGGCGATTGGGCGTTGGGGTAACTTCTTTAATTCCGAAGCGTTTGGGCGTCCCACCGATTTACCCTGGAAGCTGTATATTCCTCCCCAGCAACGCCCCCTAGAGTTCATGAATTATGACTATTTCCATCCTACTTTTCTCTACGAATCCCTTTGGAACTTAATGGTTTTTACCATACTCATGACGCTGTTTTTTCGGGATTTAAAACGCAAACCCCATCTAAAAGTAGGCACCTTAGCTTTGGTTTATATGGTGACTTATAGCCTCGGTCGATTCTGGATTGAGGGACTACGGACGGATAGCCTGATGTTTGGCCCCCTACGCATGGCTCAAATGGTCAGTTTAGGAGAGATCACGCTCGGCCTGCTCGGTCTAGCATGGTTATATCTCAGGCGTCGTTCTTTGCCGGATGTTGTCTCGGTTGACAATCGACAGTGGGATACTCGTTCTGATATGTAGGTGAAACGCTGTAGTGATCGGCTTGCTTCCCCAGGGAGCAACTGTTGTTAATGTGCGATCGCTGTAGCTATGTTTTCAGTCCTAGATATTAACCGATACTGTCTTGGTAGAAAATGATACTGAGTTATCGCGCTTAAGCCATCCCATCTCATCCAAAAAAAAAGCCCTAGAGTTAAACTCTAGAGCTGAACCAGGGTGCATCTACCATTCCTTTATTACTAAGTAGGGAGGGTGTATCCGGAACAATTGGGGTAAATTACGAATTTTTGGGATCAACTCCGTTCTGGCACTCTCTTGAGGACGGGCGGGACGCCCATCCCACGACGGAGAGATGGTGATTGTGGATTAGGCAGACAAGCCTACCCATAAAAGGATGATTGAGCGTCGTGCAAGCTCTCAATCAGCAAACCTTGACCAGCTAATTTTTCCCTTCTGCCCTCTGCCCTCTGCCTTTTGCAAATATGTCTCACTCCACTGACTCAACCCCCCTAGAAAACACGATTCCTCCCCTAGCACCTGCCGTTTACATCATTGGTGCAGGGCCAGGAGACCCAGAGTTATTGACCGTTAAGGCACAGAAAATTCTCGCCCAAGCCGATGTGATTGTGTTGGCGGATTCCCTCGTACCCCCGCAGATGTTGCAGGGTGTCCGTCCCGATGCTGAACGGGTTCGCACAGGGAATAAAACCCTAGAAGAGATTGTGCCATTAATGATCGAACGGGTGCGATCGCACAAATCAGTCGTTCGCTTACATTCGGGTGACCTGAGTCTCTACAGCGCCATCCACGAGCAAATGCAAGCCCTTGCCGAAGCCTCCATCCCGTTTGAACTCATTCCAGGGATTAGCGCGTTCCAAGCCGCCGCCGCGAAACTCGGTGTTGAGCTGACCGTGCCGGGACTGGTACAATCCATTATTCTCACTCGCATCAGTGGGCGTGCCTCCGCTGTACCGGAGTCGGAAGAACTGGCCTCTTTAGCCGCTCATCAAGCCAGTTTGTGCCTCTACCTCAGCGCTCGTCATATCGAAGACGCTCAAGCCAAACTGCTGGAACATTACCCAGCCGATACTCCTGTCGCCGTTTGTTTCCGCATCGGATGGCCAGATGAAAAAATCTGGCTGGTTCCTCTGGAACAGATGGCGGCACTGACGCAAGCCGAGAATCTGATTCGGACAACCCTTTATCTGATTAGTCCGGCACTGAGAACAGCAAGAAACGAACTAACATCCCAGACGGAATTCAGCCATAGTACAAGTGAAAGCTTAGACGCTGGGCATGAAATCGCCCGTTCCCGCCTGTATCATCCCGAACACTCCCATTTGTTTCGACCCTCTCGCCCTGTTGGATAACCTAAAAACAGGTGCCATCTCAAAATCTATGAATACAACCATCTGCCCAAAATGTAGAGGACGCTTAGAGCCAGTCGTCTGGGCTGGAATCGAAATAGACCGTTGCCTCGGTTGTAAAGGGATTTGGTTTGATTCCCTTGAGGCAGAGCAGCTCAAAACGATTCAAGGTTCTGAAAGCTTGGATATTGGCGACCAAGAAATGGGCAGCCAACTCGATAATTTAACAGGCGATATTCAATGCCCTCGTTGCCAAACCAAAATGACTCGCCTAGTGGACATTGACCAATACTGTATCTGGTATGAAATATGCCCCAAGTGCCAAGGCGTCTGGTTAGATGCTGGTGAATTTACTCAGTTTAAGGACAACTTCAAGCCGAAAGGCTTGCTCGGACGCATCAGTCAAGTGTTTCGCCCAGGCAGTCATTAGTAGAGACAGGGCAGACAGGATACCCACCCTACGGGGAGACGATTGCAGCCAAGATGGGTATAGGCTGAGCCTTTTACCGACTGGCTATGACCCAATACCCCTTGCCCCTTGCCTGTTGGTACACTTAATCGATGTGTAAGCAGTTAGGGAGGTAAGCCTTGCTAGACGAACAAGCGAAAAAGACAATGCTGCGGAAGATTCCTCACGGTCTTCATATCTGCGGAGTGAAAGAGGGTGAGGAAATGAATGGTTTCACGGTGAGCTGGGTGATGCAGTCTTCGTTTGAGCCACCGTTGGTGGTGAATTGCATTAAAAAAGATAGTGGTTCCCATGAAATGCTAAAAAACACTGGGGTGTTTTCCCTTAGCTTCCTAGAGAATGGGCAAAAGGACATGGCGGCGAAATTTTTCAAGCCGCAAAGGCGTGTTGGCGATAAGTTGGAAGATGTGGATTTCTATGAGGGAGCAGAAACGGGCTGTCCCATTATTTCTGATTCCCTGGGTTACGTTGAATGTAAGGTGGTAGCCACTGTAGAACAAGGGGATCATACCGTGTTTGTCGCTCAAGTGATTGGTGCGGGTGTCCACCGAGAAGGTGAGCCGCTTTTGCTGGAAAGCACTGGCTGGAATTACGGTGGATAGGTAGCCAATAACTGCTCCTTAAAATCTGAAATCGTTTTAACCAAGTGGTGATAAGAAGACTATGCCTCTGATTAAGGTGCAAACTTCTGCTGATGCTCCCGAACCAACAGCCGTTGAAGGGTTGCTGAAGATTCTTTCTAGCAAATTAGCCCAGCATGTGGGTAAGCCGGAATCTTATGTGATGACGGCATTTGAACCCAATGTCGCGATGACCTTTGGGGGTACCATTGAGCCAACCTGTTACATCGAAGTGAAAAGTATTGGCTCCATGAGTCCCGCGCAAACTAAAGCCATGAGTCAGGATTTTTGCCAGACGATTAGCGAAAAGCTTGGCGTGTCTATCAATCGCATCTATATCGAATTTGCTGATGCTAAAGGGGCGATGTGGGGTTGGAATGGCTCAACGTTTGGTTAATTTTGAAATGGATGGCAAGGAAAGACTAGAACTGAAGCTGTGAGTCCTCATTAATTTTCAATAAACTGCTGAAAACCTTATATTTCAGCAGTTTTAGAGCAGACTTATTTGGGCAAAAGTTTCTGAATGGCTTCCACAATAATCTCTGGCTGATCAATCCAAACAAAGTGAGAACTTCGGGTCGCTGGTAATGACGTAGAATGAGTTGACAATTTAAGAATTTCAGTGTGCATTTTATCTCGTAAATCGTCTGCGGCTTGAACTGGTAGATAAAAATTCCAGATGGAGCGTTTAAAAAAAGTACTTGATTTGATACTAACTATCGGAAGATTGCCTAAGCTCTTAACTGGGCTAACTTGCTGACTACTCAAATCTAAGTTCCACATTTCGCGCCACATTGTCAGCCAGTGTCGATAATGATAAAACGAACGTTTGACTGGTTTGAGTGTTTTTTTGGGGAAATGACGCAGCTCTTTTTTGAGCAGCTCAAACATTCCTAATGTGCCTAAAAGCCTGACAATGCCTAAAATTGAACCCAGGATTG
>DATNQL010000657.1:0-1661 GCA_036704025.1 Stenomitos sp. | reverse complement strand
TTCACCGATGAGGGTAAATGCAGCCCACACTGTCGGAACATTGCGATATTGTTCCATCATCGCTAGCATGGCTTGACGTAAGGCTTGAGCTTTATTCATGCCGTCTAGGAGATTTCGATAAAACTCGGTCATCAGTAGCTTGGTTGAATTATCCTGAACTTCCCAAAGAGACACAATTAAACTGGAAACACCAGCGAGAAACAGACAACGAGACAAGCCAATCACACCATCGCCAGTGATTTTGCCTCTCCCGCTGTAACAGGCGCTCAAGACAACTAGTTCAGCATTTAAGTTCAAATCCAGAATTTCAGCGGAGGAAAGTAAGCCATTATCATTACCCGATGGAGCTAGGGCTATAGCCCCTGGTATACCTGATTCTCCAATATTATTTAATAGCCCGTGTGTCGCTAGATGAATCAACCCCACTTTAGGCATCTGTTGCACAATGTCTACCTTAGTAGCGTTTTTGCCGAGCAGGGCTTTGGTGTTAAAGAAAGAAGCGATCAGTTTTGCTTCTTCTTCAGCATACGGTAGTGGTTTTAATTGTTCTGGTGGTTGTGAGTAAGGCTCTATCGGCATTATAGGATTCCCCACAACTAAAACATCCTTACTTAGTAGAGGCAATTCATCAATTGTCCCTATCCGTTGTCGTTGCTTGTGAGTCAATTCGAGCACCTGGATGGAGGGAGCCGTTAGAATCGTGTGTTGTTCGATCAAGAATTTGCCTTCGGTGTCTTGTAGTGCTGGAAAAGGAACCAGAAATAGGTTGCCTTGTGGGATGAAGATGACAGAGGCATTGGGGTCAGATGGAAAGAGGCTAGCAATCGGTTCAATCAAGTATTGATAGAGTTCTTGCAGGAGGTGTTTAAACTCATGAAATGACCCCCTTTCAATTATTTGGCAAGTATCTTTTGCTAGTTGTTCTAGAGAATTATAGTCTTCTAGCAGGGGCTTGAGGTTAACTGAATCAAAATAAATCTCGCCTGTATCTTTTATCACCCAAATATAGAGATTTTCTGAATCAATAATCGAATATTCAACAATTGTGGATTTTTGCTCTTTTGCAATTTGTTTAATTTTGTCAATGCTGGGTGGATTGATAGCTTCTTGCAGACGTGCTTTCTGAATTGACTCTAAAGGCTTACCAGCTAATCGCTTCGCTAAGGACTCCACAAATGCTCTAGCACGTCCTCTTTCAGAAAATTCCAGAGCGTCATTGGTTCTATTCTGTGCAACGAGGGCTTCTTGCAGCAAGCGATAGGTGCGAAGTTGCGTATCGAAAATTGATATTTTATGGGTATCCTCTAATCCGAGGCGTAGAGATTCCCAAACTTGAATCCCTGCACGAAGTAACCTATCGGCTTCTACAAACTGACCTGATTTGAGGAAAGCAGCACCTAAATTACTCAGACATAGACCTTGAAGTCTGAGATCGCCAATCTGCCGTGCTATGTTCAGCGATAGCTGATGGTTGTCAATCCCTTGTTGATATTGCCCTTGACAGTAGTAAACATTGCCAAGATTCGCCAAGGCAGTTGCTTCACCAGTAGGATCGCCGATCTCCTGCGCTATATCCAGCGACTGTTGATACGACTTAATCGCTTGATCGTATTGCCCTTGGGAATCGTAAGCATTTCCCAAATTGTTTAAGGATGTGGCTT
>DATNQL010000656.1:0-4578 GCA_036704025.1 Stenomitos sp. | reverse complement strand
TTGCTTTCTACAAATAGCCTGTAGTCATGTTTCTGTAGTCATCTTTGACGACCTGAACCGTTGACAACACAACGAATTTCCAGCGTTGTGTTGTCAATTATCAATTGAGTGTGAAGAGTATGTCGTTTTTGTTTACCACTGTAAAAGCGTTTTTGTCCGTGCTTAGGGCGCTCAAGAAAGACTTTCCGTCACATCCATCACAGCCGTTTTGGGTTTCTGTGATAAACTCAACAAGGACTTTTTTCCTTCTAAACGAAACTTGCCCGAACTAATTAACGTAGTTTCCCCCCGGTGTACTATACGGCAGACAGTTGATTCGGAGAAGAGCCAATCTTGAGCTATATGAAAGTAAGTTCGATATTCACGCAAATATTGTAGGCTTTCTTAGAACTTGGTCTTCCCAATCCAGCTTTTGAGGACAGCCTCGCTATGATTTTAACCTGGCGGCACCTCGCAACACCTTGACCATCTCATCAAATGTACGTCGTTGCACCCCAACTAAGGTTTAAACTCTCGATTCAATAACTTTTTTGTTTGCTCGTATCGCATAAGTAAATGGCTCAAGATACAAAAAAAATTATCATCCTATAAAATAATTTTGCAAGAGGTCTATTATCTTAATTACAGATTTATACAGATTAAAACTTGAAAGCTTTGAAATCGGGAATTAACTATAGCCAAGCGGTAGTTATGTGCATCTAGCGCTCAGTCCCCATCTAGAGTTTAGGTTGCCGTGAAAAAGATCCTGATTCTCACAGCCAATCCAAAGAATACAGACAAGCTGCGCTTGGATGAAGAAGTCCGAGAAATCCAGGCAGGCTTAGAACGAGCTCAAAAAAGAGATCGGTTTGAAATTGTTACTCGATGGGCATTACGTGTTGATGACTTGCGTCGCGCTCTATTAGATCACGAACCACAAATTGTCCATTTTTCTGGGCATGGGGCGGGAGAGCATGGCTTAGCTCTGGAAAATAGTTCGGGACAAATGCAGCTAGTCAGTACGGAGTCACTGGTAAGGCTATTTAAGTTGTTTAAGGACAAGATTGAGTGTGTTGTGCTGAATGCCTGCTATTCAGAGGCTCAAGCTGAGGCAATTCACCAACACGTTGACTATGTAGTTGGCATGAACAAGGCAATTGGAGATCGGGCAGCGATCGAATTTGCTGTGGGATTTTATGATGCGCTGGGAGTCGGAAGATCTTATGCAGATGCTTATGAGTTTGGCTGTAGTGCAATTGACTTAGAGGGAATTCCGGAGTCTCTAACACCAGTCCTCAAAAGTAAGAATAGTCAGCCCAGCCCATCAAACTTGTTGCCACCTCCGAAACCCCCTGGTATAGATGAGAATGACTTTCGTTATGATGTCTATATCAGTTACGTAGACGAAGATCCTGATTCTACCTGGGTGTGGGATACGCTACTGCCACGACTGGAGCAGGCTGGTTTACGTATTGCAGTTTCCGGTGATGTTGACACACCTGGCGTAGCCCGCTTAATCAACATTGAGGAGGGGATTACTCAGTCCAAACGCACTCTACTCGTATTATCAGAAGCCTATCTGGCAGATAACGTGGCAGGATTCGAGAATGTTCTAGTGCAAACAATGGGGATTGAGGAGGGTAGCGCCCGCATACTACCCATCAATTTCATGCCAAGTGACCCAAATCGCTTACCTGTACGACTTGGTCCTATTTTTCTAAGTACAGTAAATCTAGCCCATCCCCGTCGCGCCCAGCGCGAATTTGATCGCTTAGTGCAAAATTTGCAAGAACCATTGCCTCGGCGATAAAGTAGCATCCGAAATGTTCTCTTTTGCACGGAGCGAGACTTTACTGCCCCCATCTCCACCTGTCAACTTTTCAAACACCCTCTTAGCTTGTCATGAAAGTACCCATGAGGGTACTGTTAGACCATAAGTATTTCTTCATACATGAGGAAACAAAGTAATATTTGTCGGTCAATCAAGGTCATCAGAAACAACTTGACACAGACAATGTTTCAATGAAAAAACAGATTTGGTTTTTAAGCTGGGAGCTGATAGCTACTAGTAGTTTCCTAGCACTCTCCTGGATAGCTCCTACATCAGCTCAACAGAGGAGAGTAGACCTACGTAATGTTAACGGAGATGTTCGATTCCACAGCCCTAGCAGGATAGGAGGTTGGTCAGGTAGAATCCAAGCCACTGATGAATCCCTATTGCCTGGCGAGTGGCTCCGAACCCGAGGTAGCAAGAGCGGGGCACGCTTATATTTAAGACCTCGAGGGACCGGGTACTGGCAGGGAAGTAATACTACTTCTCGGTTTGCGCCGACAGCGACATGTCAATTTCAGCTGGCTAAAGGCAGAATCATCTACATCCACAACAGCCGTTCTCCAGCCTCAGGTTGTCGTACCATAACTCCAACAGCACGGATACAGGCTCCTGGCACAGCACTATTCGTTATACAAGACGCTCAAGGGACAACGGTTGGGGTTCTGACCAATAGTCCAGAAGGACCTGTCACAGTCATCGGTCTAAGAAGCGGAGAGACTGGAGAGACTGTTGAACTGAGAGCTGGTGAGCTTGCATCTGTGTCTATTGATGGAGAAGTGAGGCGGCTCGGGGCATTCAGCCTGCGAGACTTCTATCGGAACAATCGACTGGCTTTGGGTTTAGGGCCTGGAGCGGAGCATGAAGATTTCGTGAACCAACAACCTGATGATATCCGGGAAGTAATCATTCCGGTTCGGGAGGAAACTTTAGGGGCATTAAGGGAGCAAGAGGAGGAGAGGTCACTTGATAATGAACTCCTGACTCCTCGCGATCTGGAATTTCCTTTACCAGATCCTGGATGATCAATAAAATCCTGGCGAGAAGAACGCAACTTAGAGAAAGAGAGTCTCAGATTTCTGGTGAGAGTTAGTTGCAACCAAAGTACTCTGATATTGAAGCTAGCCTATGCGTATCCTGCCTGTAGTGTTTTTCTGTTCATCCACTTTTGTTGCTTGGGTCTTTAACTACCGAGCAATCGCCAATCCCAGCCCAGAACCCCTCCAGAATCAGAACACCTCAGCCAGCGCTAAAACGATTGAGATACCAGAAGCCGGAGTCTATTCTGAAGTGACAACAGTGCCTACTATTGAAGTGACTAGAGTCCTTGAGACACAGGTTGAGCGTGGAGAGGTAAAAATGCCCGCGCTTAACCCTACCGACCTAACTCTCGTTTCTAGAACTGCTGCCGAGCTGTTACCTCTTGAACGCCTTCAAGCCCAGAGTCCTGTACTTGAAGAAGAACCCTACAGTTTCCCAGAGGTTCCACCTCTGCCTCCTGACGAGTCTTCCACTCCCGATGAGTCTGACGGCGAGCTTAGGAAGCCTGATATTATTCGCCCTCCGCAGCAGGAATCTTCTCGCCGTCAGCCAAATTTAGAGCTGCTGTTGCGCTCTTCAGCGCAAACCAATCCTAGTATCAATTCTTCAGGATTTAACCGGGATACAGTGTTCGTTAACAGCGCTCTTCTTCGAGGAACACTTGACCTGGGAGCGGAGACACGCCTAGTAGCCGGGGCTGGAGGTAGCTCAGTGCTATTTACATCGGAATATGGCTACAACGCATTGAACTTTAGTTTTGGAGTTCAACAGCAATTGGGAAACAACACTGCCGCTGAACTGGGATGGGTACAGGAGCGTCTCTACAAGAATGGTTCGTCCGATGACTCCGATGACTCCGATGACTCCGATGACTTAGTAGACAATTCAGTGCGGCTTGCAGTAGGGCGACGGGATCGGCTCTCATCCAAGCTACGTTTAGACTCAGGCTATGAACTTCGAGCAAGTTTCGCTTCCCCGATCGACAGAAGTCTGGTGAGGAACACCTTAACGGTGGGCTTGCGCTATGACATCACTCCTCGGCTGCAAGGGAGGCTGGACTATCAGGTTGTCTTTGATGACTTCACGCGCCAAGAGCGCTTGGATACCCGACAGCAGGTAAGTGCTCTGGCCGTCTACTATCTTAATCGGAATACATTTATCAGTGGCTCAGTATCTTACCTATTTGGAGACTCGTATAATCGACTCACAGGTGAGCCGCGCAATAACTTAAACGACCTCTCAATCGGGGTAAATATTGGGTACAATCTATCAATATTTTAAGCATTATCTACAGACTTCTTGATACTCCTTTTTAGTCTTCAGGTAATTACTCCGCCCCAGCCACTTGCAACCACGATCTAGCAGCTCGTCTAAGTCCAAGTTCCAAAGAATTACTGTATTATCACTGGCTGCTGCAATCATTTTGCTATCCTGACTAAAACTGACACCTGATATAGGATAGCTACGCCCTTTCAAGGTTGCGAGTTCTTTGCCATCGCGACTCCAGAGCTTAACGGTCTTGTCCTCGCTGGCGGAGGCAATCATTTGACTATCTGAACTAAAATTCACGCTAGTGACCCAGCCGTTGTGACCTCTGAGAGTTTGAGGGTTTTTGCCATCAAGGTTCCAGAGTTTAACCGTACTGTCCTCGCTGGCAGAGGCAATCATTTGTCCATCAGGACTGAAACTCACGCTGGTGACTCTCTGTTGGTGTTTCCCCAAGTCTT
>DATNQL010000655.1:0-5140 GCA_036704025.1 Stenomitos sp. | reverse complement strand
TTGAGAATGCGATCGCTCAAAAGTTTGTCCCAGAATTTCCCCCCTTTGAAGGGGGCGTCGGGGGGATTTTCGGGGATTGATCATGAAAACTGAGATGAAAGAGTGCTAAGGATTTACAAACCCAAACCTGCACTCACGGGATGGAAGTAAAAGGCGAACCCTAACACCAAATAAGTGGCTAAAAGCAAAGTTCCCTCTAGCCAGTTCGACTTTCCATCAGAACTAATGGAATTGGCAATTAAAACCGAAACCACTACCGCCACCAGTTCAAAGGCATTAAAGTTCAAATCCATCGGCTTACCCATCAACCACCCAGCAATCACTAACACGGGTGCGACAAATAAGGCAATTTGCATACTAGACCCCACGGCAACTGAAACCGAAAGATCCATCTTATTTTTCAGCGCTACGGTAACGGCTGTTGCGTGTTCAGCCGCATTCCCAATCACCGGCAGCAGAATGACTCCAGTAAATAGGGCCGATAACCCGAGTTCCGAGGTGGCTTCTTCTAAGCTGTCAACCAGCAGTTCTGATTCTCCAGCCACAAAAAGAGTGACAACCAAAAGCACCCCAATCCATAGCCAAAGATTAGGCTTGTGTTCAGGTTCCTCTACGGCGAGGTTGGACTCCGCGAGGTTTTCCATGTCCGCCATACCCACATCAAAGAGATAACTGTGAGTTTTCATGGAAAACAACAGCGTTAGCCCATAAACCAGGATTAACACCACAGCAACCGCGATAGAAAGACGCTGGATTGTGACTTCACTCAGACCTACAGAGGTGGCATCCATCGCCGTGGGGAGCAAAATAGCAATCACGGCTAAATTCATAGAAGATGCATTCACTCGCGCTACGATAGGCTGAAAATCTTGTTCCTTATAGCGCAGGCCCCCCAACAGCATAGACAAGCCCATCACCAAGAGTAAGTTGCCGATGATTGATCCCGTGATGGTCGCTTTGACAACACTCACGAGTCCCGCATTTAGGGCAATGAGGGCAATAATCAGTTCTGTGGCATTGCCGAATGTGGCATTAAGTAGCCCCCCCAATGTGGGACCCGCCACTACAGCGATTTCTTCCGTAGCCGTACCCATCCAAGCGGCGAGGGGAACAATCGCGATGCAGGATGTAATAAAGACCACAGCTGCTCCCCATTCCAAAAAGTGAGCGGCAATCGAGAGGGGGACAAACAGGAGCAAGATGGACAAAATTGTATTCTTGTTGAGCATCTAGGGTTTCTGTACCTTAAGAGCAGAGATTTGTTGGGGGATGGGAAGGATGACCCGTCCCAGTCATGCAAGTGACTTGCACAACCGCTTCGGACTCTAGAATAATCGCATCTCATCGTTAACCCAAATATGTCATTGGGTGGGTACCATCGCCCAGAGGAACTTTTAGATTTGAATTAAGTTCTATAAACTTACCGCAAGTTCCTTAAAGTCCTGTCAGTCTAAGGCTGAGATTGCGGTTTACTAAGAATAGAGCCAATCGTTTCAAAGCTTTCACCCCTGCACGCCAGCCCATACACGAAAGTTCTTTAACCTGCGCTACAGTTTGCCTTCTTGCCTTACCCTAATCAGCAATTGCTTACTTGGAAATCAACTGTAGCGTTCGGGATCACAGAGGTTCTCTGTCTCAAAAATGGATGTGTAGAGGGGAGAAAGCCATCTGACTAGTTTTTTTAGAATTTGGTAATCCCATGACTTCTGCTGCTGAGATTCCAGCTTCTCAAGCTGATGCAATGGTGTCCATTGCAGACTTGCAAGTTGACGCGGGGATCGCTAGCGATCCCCTAAGGACGGCGACCGGTGTTTATGTAACGGTTCACGGTCATTTTTACCAACCACCGCGTGAAAATCCTTATCTGGACACCATCGAACGTCAGCCGAGTGCGGCTCCTTTCCACGACTGGAATGAGCGAATTCACCATGAGTGCTATCGCCCCAATGCTTTTGCCAGGGTGTTGAATGAGCGGGGCGAAGTTATCGGGATCGTCAATAACTATGAATATTTGAGCTTCAACATTGGCCCAACCCTGATGTCGTGGCTCGAACGTTACGATGTTGAGGTCTATCAGCGAATTCTGGAAGCCGACCGCAACAGTTGTGAGCGTCTCAATGGACATGGCAATGCGATCGCCCAAGCCTACAACCACATCATTTTGCCCCTAGCCAACCAACGAGACAAACACACTCAAATCCGTTGGGGTAAAGCCGACTTTCGCTCCCGCTTCCAACGCGATCCCGAAGGCATGTGGCTGGCGGAAACCGCTGTCGATTATCCCACCCTACAGGTACTGGTAGACGAGGGTCTTCAATTTATCGTCCTCGCTCCCTCCCAAGCCGAGCGCTGTCGCTTGATCCCCAGTGATGATCAACCGGTGACCCAATGGCATGAAGTCGGCGGTTCTCAGATTGATCCCACTCGCCCTTACCGCTGCTTCTTAGACGATGGGCGATACATCGATA
The DNA here is from genome assembly GCA_036704025.1 of Stenomitos sp. Lineage (GTDB taxonomy): Bacteria > Cyanobacteriota > Cyanobacteriia > Cyanobacteriales > Coleofasciculaceae > Allocoleopsis. The sequence continues at coordinate 2,672 of DATNQL010000655.1, read as the reverse complement.
TCTTTTTCTATGACGGCCCGATCTCGCGAGATATGGGATTTAATGATGTACTCAGCGATTCCCATAACTTTGCAGGGCGGATTGGTCAAGCCGTGCGTGGGGATCATCGACCTGCACAACTCATTTCGGTCGCCACGGATGGAGAAACCTTTGGGCATCACAAAGGCGGTACGGAGAAGTGTCTCGCCTACACCTTCACCCAAGAGTTTCCTCACCGAGGCTGGACAGTAACGAATTTTGCCCACTATCTCAGCCTTAATCCGCCGACTTGGGAAGTCGTGTTAAAACCAGTAACGGCTTGGAGTTGCTCCCACGGCGTGAATCGCTGGCAGGATGACTGTGGTTGCGGGGGGGGCGGAGTCTGGAACCAAAAATGGCGGCGTCCCTTACGAGATGCTCTGGATTGGTTGCGGGATCGGTTAGTTAAGGTTTATGAAGAGACGGGTCGCCAATTCTTCCGCGATCCCTGGGCCGCACGGGATGAATACATCCAGGTCATTCGCGATCGCTCCACAGAGAACGTTGAGAACTTTCTGGGGCGTCACCGCACTCGTAAACTAACCGCATCCGAACAAATAGACGCCCTCCGCCTGTTGGAAATGCAGCGCCACGCGCTGCTGATGTACACCAGTTGTGGCTGGTTCTTTGAGGAAATCTCTCGTCCTGAAGGTGTCCAGATTCTGCGCTATGCCGCTCGTGCGTTGGAATTAGCCGGGGATGTGGCTGGCGTGCAGTTGGAAAAGTGCTTTATCAAACGTCTAGCCCTAGCGCCGAGTAATGTTGACTTCTTCAAAGATGGGGCGGCTGTTTATCGTCACCTCGTGGTATCGGCACAAATCACCTTTAAGCAAGTAGCTGCCCACTATGCGATCACCTCTCTCTTTACCAGCTATGCCCGACAACAACAGGTCTATTGCTATGACGCCCAGCAGTTAGACTACCAGATCCAACGCATGGGATCGCTAACCCTGGCCGTCGGTCAACTGCGGCTTGTTTCAGAGATTACCTGGGAGAGCGCTCATCTGGTGTTTGCCGTGTTGCACTTGGGAGGCTGGGATTTCCACTGCTGCATTCAACCGTTTGCAGGACGTCGGGCTTACAGCAAACTCAAGGATAAGGTGTTCGACTCGCTGAAACAGGCGAGTGCCGCTCATGCCATTCTGGCAATGCATCAGATGTTTGGGGCTGAGTCTTTTAGCTTGCAGGACTTGTTTGCGGAAGAGCGCCATCGGATTATGGGACTGTTAAGTCAGGAAACCTTAACACGATTAGATCAACTCTACAATCAGGTTTATCGGGACAACTATGGGGTGTTGATGGCTTTCCATCGGGATGAATTGCCTGTGCCGCAAGAGTTACAAGTCGCCGCTGAGATTGCCTTATCCAACCGAGCACTGACGGAAATTGGCGCACTGGACTCTGCGATGAGCGATCCCCAAATGGTATGGAGCCATTTGGCTAAATTGGAAGCGATCGCCACAGAAGCCAACCACATGCGCTGTCAGCTCAAAATCCGAGAGGGGAAACCCACCTTAGAGAAGTTGATTTTGCGCTCACTGTGGCAACTGTTACACGACACTAATCTATCGACCCTTTCCGCCGACATCGACTTCATTCGCCGTCTGATTGAGGTGGGGAATCAGCTCAATCTGGGACTTTCACTCGCTCAATGTCAGGAACTTTACTTCAACTGTCTACAATCACGCATTGAACCCTTGTTCCAACAAGCGATGCAAGCCGCGATCCCAGATCCGTTAACAGCCGAATCTAAGAGTGTAACGGCGGTAGCTCATTTAACGGCTAAAACAGATTGCAATACGATCCAGCTCCGCCACCTGCTCCAGTTGGGTGAAAAACTAGCTGTAGATGTCAGTTTCTGGGTAAGCCAGTTGCCCTAAGTCGCTTGCCGGTTTAATCCGCACTTCGTAAAATATATCCCTGAACCACCCCCCTGTTTTAGGGGGGTGACAGCGTTGGGAGTATGTCAGCCCATCCGATACCGGATTTTTTAGAGGCTCAGGAAGTGATTTTATCCCTCTTAGCGCTAACGACTACAGCGTTAATCGATGCAAATGATTGGCTCGGTTTAACTTATCGCATCCTGTTAGCTTGCCTCGTTGGGGGAGTGATTGGCTGGGATCGCCAGACAGCAGGCAAACCTGGAGGATTGAGAACCCACATGTTGGTTAGCTTAGGAGCGGCTTTATTTGTGATGATTCCCTTATTGACAAGTCACGCCGCCTCCGGCGATGCCCTGAGCCGAGCGGTTCAAGGAGTAGCTACGGGTGTTGGATTTTTAGGTGCCGGAGAGATTCTGCAACAATCAAGTCAGACATCTGGCAAGCCACGAATTAAGGGATTGACCTCAGCCGCCACCATTTGGTTAACAGCCGCACTCGGAATGGTTGCTGGTTGTGGTTTTTGGCAGTTAAGTTTAGGGGCTACGTTGATTACCTTATTTGTTTTAAGTATTGTCAAACAATTAGAACGGGTTGTGTTCCATAGAGAGGATCGAGAAGATTGAACAACAGTGACTGAAGGATGAAATCGGAGGAAGTTTTGCATACGCAGTTGCATTCATACGTAGCACATTGAATTTCTCCGCGTCGGGAGCGTCCCCCTGTCTGGGTGTCGATCTCAACTACTATGTTTGAACGCAACTCGGTATCAGG
>DATNQL010000654.1:0-2208 GCA_036704025.1 Stenomitos sp. | reverse complement strand
CGCCAATAATATAAGCATGTAAACTCCGAGAATCAAGCTGAAACTTCTCCGCCAATAGATAGCGAAAACGAGCTGTATCGAGTACTGTCCCCGAACCAATCACGCTAGATGGTGGTAACCCTGATAGTTTGAGAGAGACATAAGTCATGATGTCTACGGGGTTAGTCACAATCAGCAAAATAGCCTGGGAACAACACTGAACAACTTGGGGAATTAAGCTTTTAAATATTCCTAAATTGCGTTGCACTAACTCTAAACGACTTTCCCCTGGCTTCTGCTTAGCTCCAGCCGTAATAATCACAATATCAGCATCCTGACCATCAGCTAAAGTTCCGGAGCGGATAATGGTAGGCTCAACGAAAGGTAAGCCATGATTGAGATCCATCACCTCCCCTTCCAACTTTTCGGTATTGACATCAACAATCACCATTTCATCAAGGACATTTTGAATCAGTAGGGAGTAAGCACAAGCCATCCCGACCTGCCCTGCACCAACAATGACACCTTTACGAGGACGGCGATGAGGAATTAAATCTTCAGTCGGATGAGAGACGGTCGTGAATAGAGAATCCAGCATTGTTTTCTTGATTAACTAAAGGATTGAAAATTCAGATCAATTCCCTTTGTATTGTAATTCCTCCAAAAACTCAGCGTCCCTCAGCGTCTTCCTCTGCGTTCTCTGCGTTAAAACAATAATTCCATGCTATCAAGAGCCACGGTAAGCACGAATCATGGCCTGGGTTCCTTGTTCGCCATCCATCCCCTGATCCAATTCTTGAACCATTTTAAATAAGCGATCGCTCATTTCCACTCCTGGCAATTCTTGACCCGATGCCTTGAGACTTTCCTGCACCAACCTCAAATCTTTAAGGATATGTTTAATCATGAAACCGGGACGAAAATCCGACTCGATAATTTTTGGCCCCAGGTTAGCTAGTGCCCACGACCCAGCCGCACCAGTACTGCAAACTTCTACAATTACGTTAGGGTCAATTCCTTGTTGTTGGGCTAGCTGCATCGCCTCGCATAAACCCACCATATGAAGTGCAGCCAAGACTTGATTACACAGTTTTACAGCCTGACCGCTACCGATGGAACCACAAAGGCGAATCGTTTTCCCCAGAACTTCTAATACTGGCTTACTCTCCTCAAAATCAGTGGGTTCACCGCCAACCATGATGGTTAGGGTGCCATTTTTTGCCCCAATATCTCCACCCGAAATCGGTGCATCCAGAAAGCGCAGGTTGTGTTTTTTAAGTTCGCTTCCTATTTTTCGTGCCGCATTTGGGCCAATGGTACTGGTATCAATGACTAAAGCACCCGGTTTGGCAAATGCAGCAACTCCACCAGTGCCGAGGATGACTTCTTCAACATCAGGAACATCACCGACGCAGGAAAAGATGATATCTGCTGTCTCAACGGCTTCGCGAATGGATGACATGATGGTTGCACCCGCACTTGCGGCTACTTCTACACCGGGACGATTGGGGGTGCGATTCCAGGCTTTGACGGAGTAACCCCCTCGTGCCAAATTTGCCGCCATATAACCACCCATGACACCGAGTCCGAGAAAGGCAATTTGTTGGTTCATGCTGTTAGGGGAGTAAGACTAGATCTGTCGCCATAAAGTTTAGGACAGATTAAATGGCTCTTGCGACCATGTACCAGTAATCAACCTTCTCCCTTGTGCCTTCTGCTATATGATTACAAGCCATTACCAATTAAAATAAACGGTGCCCAGTAATAGGGATGACTCAGATTCGAGGCAACTCTTGGCGATAAACTACTCTGAATCCGTTGCTGTACTCCCAATCCTCGCTGCTGACCTAGTGCCTGATAATTGCCTGTAATCAGGGCAATTTGAGCTTGGCGCAAGGCTTCAGCTTTTGTGGGTTGGCTATCTTGCCCGACATTCTTCGATTCCAACGCGGCATAGAAGCTATCCATTAAGGCTTGAGTACCGCCATCATCAACTGTCCATAAGGATGCGATCGCAGCCCTTGCCCCTGCCCTCTGCATCTGGTAGCCTAAGCCCAGAATCTCTTCGCCGTTCCCCAGTTTTCCTCCTAGGGACTTCCAGAGAATAAATAGTCCCAAAAAAACAAGAGAGCGCCTTTTCTCAAGAATGATAATCATTAAAAGGGGGAGAAAGGGGTTGCCATCGGCAACCCCTTTCTCCCTTCCCTCAAGTATGCATGAAAAATCAAC
>DATNQL010000653.1:0-3139 GCA_036704025.1 Stenomitos sp. | reverse complement strand
CTCACCGCGGTGAATGCCAATGCCAATTTTGATCGTAGGTTGCTTTTGAGAGAAGCGCTCTTCATTAAAAGCTGTTAGCACCTGCTGCATCGCTACTGCCGCCCTCAGAGCCGAGCCTGTTGTCTCGTCTTCAAACAGAGCCATAATCGCATCACCGATATACTTATCAATAAAACCCCCTGCATCGTTAATCACTTGCCCCATTAAGGCTAAGTACTCATTTAACAGCGCAAAGGTTTCTAAGGGCGTCATCTGTTCCGACATTGAAGTGTAGCCGCGAATATCGGCAAACAAAATTGTAATCCTGCGAGTTGAAGCAACACCTACCTGGATATTCTCAATCCCATCAGAGGCAATAACCCTGAGAAATTTCTCGGGCACAAAGCGTTCAAAAGATTCGAGTGTCTTCTGAAGTCGATTAAAAGATTTCTGTAGTGCCGTAGCCATTTCATTAAAAGCCTCTGCCAACGCTCCAAGTTCGTCGGCACGGTTGATATGGGCACGATGATGCAAATCCCCAGCCGCAATCTTAGCCGCACTCATTTGTAAACGTTGCACTGGATGACTCAACTGCCGTGCCAGAATGTAGGCACCCGCCAGACCAAAAGCCCATCCCATCGCCCCAACCATTAATGCTTTGTTGATCGCCTCCCTTACCGCACGCTTCACTTGCCGCAGGGAAATGCCAATTCGGAGAGTACCAATTCTTTCTCCAGTCGCGTTGCGAATATCTGAGGCCACTTCTATCACTTGTTCGCCCCGACGTGCCCGCACTTCTCCTTTGGGAAACTCAACATTTCGCAAAAGATAGGGTTCAACTAAGCGAGTTCCATCATAAACTTTCCAAGCTGACTTCGTATCTTCCACGGGCACGATGTCAGGAATATACTGCTCGAGAAAATCATCAGGTGCTGCGGCAACAATCTGGTTCGACAATCGGGCATCTGAAACTAAAATATAGATAAACTCCGGATTGCGTCTCAACATCAGATTGAGTCCCAGACGAATCTGACTCCAATTCTGGTCTACCAATTCGTTTGTCCAAGCGTTAGATAAAGAGATAGCCAGAGTTTGAGCTTCCTGACGTTCTGAAGATCGGTAGACCTCGCTCTCGTTTTTAGCCCAACTCCACACGACGGCCGTGACAATCACCAAAATCAAAAAAGTGGTGGCAGCCATAATCCGTCTGCGAATTGAGTGGAAGACATGCAGCTTCATAGAGTTTTGAATTGTTTGAGAAATGCCTGGGAATTGGCAATTAGCAGGTGAATTGTCGTGATTCCTGCTAGCGAATGATGTTTAACCGAAGTGATTGATTACTCATTACCGATTACCTATTACCGATGACCAAACCACTCCAAATTATTGTGTCACCTCAAGCTCCTCGACGAAGGTAACCCAGCGCCGATCCTCGGACGGGGTTTGGCAGGCCGAAGAGAAGGCAAGAGTCACAGGCCCTCCCATGCTGGCTGGAATCGGCATCTGCTCTTCGCCCCAGTGGGTCGCCAGCAAAATATCGCACCGCTTGAGATCAGCCGCCTCAAGGCGAATTGGATGGGCGAGGCTGCGATCAATGGGAGATTTGCCCCGCACAATAACGACACTACGTCGAGAAAGTTTCAGTCCAGCGGCGGCAAGAACGTCGCCCAAACGCACGCCATAGAGCTTGACTTTGTTGGCGGGCCAACCGATACGATATCCAACAGTCTCTTCAATGGTAATGTGTGGCAGTTTGTTAATGGCAGTGGCATCTAAGATTTGCTTGCCGACTTGGAGTTGGATTGGCTCAGTACCAACGATCATATCGGTAACATAAAAGACCCAAAAGCGATCAAAATATTGATGCCGAAGCTGGGGAAATTTACTCTGAGGAAAGACTAAGTAAACAGGCCCTCCATCGCTCCGAGAAATTTTTTTGTGATTGCGCTCTAGGGCAAGGATAATAGGATATTGGCGCAAATCGTCCAACGTTACGGTTGAGCGGTAAGCATCATAGGCAACAAAGGTAATATCTGTTACATTGGGTGCAACACCAAACTTATCGAGCAGTGTTGAGACAGCGATACCACGAAAGTGGAATATGGCCTGGGAATCGCTGGTATGGTGAGGATCGGTTGTCCAGACAGATGTCGTCCCTAGGGTTTCCAGTTTTGACCAGCTCAACGGTATGGGCTGACCAAGTGCGGTTCGACCGTGAACTGTGAATTGCCAGTTCGGCTTGGCTTGGTCTTTTTCGTGGAGAGCTACAAGCTGATAATTTTGTGCGATCGCTTCTTGCCGTAATCTCTCTAGTTCGGCAGGGGTGGGTTGCTCTCTACACCCACTTAAGTAAACCAACACGGTGCAGAAGGCAGCGGCAACGAGTATTCCTAGAAACGTTGTCTTTGTTTTTCCTTTTTTCTTTCCCAGAGGTCGTGCGACGAGGCAAAATTTTGGCATCCAAGTTAATCGGCTGATTGTCTGTAAGGGCTGATATTTCACTCGTTTGATGCATGATTGGTATTAAAAGTTTTCGACGCTTAAAATTTTCTATCCATGTCTGGCGTTCTCAAAATCGACATTACACAAACGGCTCAACAGCTTAAAAGCTTACTCGTTAAACAAACAACAGCTAGAGGCAAAGAACGAATTCTGGCCTTGTACTTACTCAAAATTAACAGAGCCAAAACCTTAAAAGATTTAGCGATTGTTCTGGGCAGAGATACGGCCACTCTCTACCGTTGGTTACACCACTATAAAGCAAATGGCTTGGAAGGGATGCTGGCTATTAGGAAAGGCCAAGGCAGAAAACCTGCGATTCCGCAAGCTGTGATGGAGCAATTGCGACAACAATTGGAACATCCAGACCAATTTAGCAGCTATGGAGCTGTTAAGAATTGGCTAAAAGAGCAGTATGGAATTGATGCTTCTTACAAAGTTGTTCATGAAGCCGTGCGTTACAAACTTAATGTTAAGTTAAAGTCCTCTAAACCTCGAAATGGACAAAAACATCGTCAAATCAAGGCTGAAAGTTAAAGCCTAAACAATGAAGGGTAAACTCTGAAGAAAAATAGCTCAAGCAGGAAGCATCAAGGATGTGATGTAACGAAGGATAAACATACCTCACATAGCACTCTGACTTGAAAGTGGGGTGTAGGGT
>DATNQL010000652.1:0-2872 GCA_036704025.1 Stenomitos sp. | reverse complement strand
CATTTTGATAGTTTGTCATCAGCTGCATACCACCAAGTCAGTAATCACCTTTAGGCTGGTCTTGTTCTACTCTAAAATCTGACAAATGGGGTGTCTGTCCGATATCGTACAGTGAATTACTCTTCATGCCGGAGGCTTGAATGTAATTGATAATACATATTTTTTTTACAAAGATTTCATCCTTAAATAGCTTGCTTTACAGATATCCGGGTTCTTTTACTCCCTTCCCACCAGAAGATTACTTATTCTCCACTCCCCCAGCTTCCCCAGCTTCCCCAGCTCCCTCAGCATAGGTATTCTTAGAGCGGGAAGGGAGTAACTGGAGTCCCTGCCAATAAGCTGTTTAAGATTTTTATCTACACCATACGCTGAAAGTCAGTTGTCATAATCTAGACAGACTCACTCTATTACTGAGCTGATTGGAGTCAAACGATAAGAAGAGGTTATATTAAATCATCACTTAAGCCTATATCTGCGATTCAAACAAATCAAGAGGTAAATGACCATACATTTCATTAATGCCGTCTTCGTAAGCGGATTGGCAAGACACCAAGACGCCGCGATGGATTCCGGTGTAGGAATCTAGATAACACAGTCCACTTTTGGGGTTGAATTTAATATAAACTGACCCCTCAATCAGTTGAAGGTCGAACAGAGATGGATAACCTAAAGCCTCTGCGTAGCTTTTGAGGGCAGATAACCCTTGAGCGGCGGTATCCGCGCAAATTCCTAAAATTTGGTAATCTGAGTGTTCGACGAGCAAAAGTAGTGCTTGACGGATAAGAGCTTTTTCAGACTCCGAGGTAATGGATTTGTTTTCGATGCAGTTGAACGGCTTAAGAAGTTCTTGTGCGGCTGGCAGGGTGAGAGGAGTTGAGTCTTGAGTAGGCATAATTTTTTAGATGAATCGCCGGGGAATCCCCGAGCATACCCATGGGTTGGCGTGGATGGAAAGGTGGTCAACTTTTTCCAGAAGAACACCAATCACAGAGGTGAAATAACAACAGGGAGGTATGTAATCATACAAAGAAAAACATTAGTAATCAATCAACACAAGCATGGCTAGACCCACACAAGCTCACATGTCTCGCACGATAGGCAAGAACAAAACAGACGCCTTTAAAGATTTGACCAAACGCCAGATTGAATATTATATGGGGGCAAAACTCATCGAGGTTGGGGTGAACCCCAATTCCGCGATTTATCGATGGTCATTAGAAACGAAGGGGAATAACGAAATCTGGACTTACAGTGCATACTGGGGAGATTCTAAGGAGCAATTGCTCAAGCAGGAGCAGAAATCCCCGTAAACTATGGCAACGTCGTGCCATCCCTTAATATGCCATCTTCTAGATAAGTGACGCGATCGGCAACATCAATAATTCGCGGGTCGTGTGTTACCATCAGCACCGTGCAACCGCCTTCTTTCGCCAAACGACGCAGCAGTTCAATCACCGTATGTCCACTATGGGAGTCTAAGGCAGCGGTTGGTTCATCCGCCATGATGATGCGCGGGTTACCGGCTAAGGCGCGAGCAATAGCAACCCGTTGTTTCTGTCCTCCGGATAAATCAGCCGGTTTTTGATTGGCTTGAAACCCTAACCCAACCTGTTCTAGGAGAGCTTGTGCCTGGTAGCGGGCTTTCCTGCCGCGAATACCTTTGATATTGAGTACAACCTCTACATTTTCAGCGGCACTCAGCGCTGGAAACAGGTTAAAGTTCTGAAAAATAAAACCGATGTTTTGCCGTCTAAAGTGAGCCAGCTTGGAGCGAGACATTTGGGTAATTTCTTCTCCAAGCAAGTATACCTGTCCCGCCGTAGGGGTCAGTAGACCTGCCAAAATAGAGAGAAGAGTCGTTTTCCCAGAACCCGATGGCCCCATTAAGATTTGGATATCTCCACTGGCGATTTCCCAATCAACCTCTTTAAGAGCCTGAAAGCGCCGTTGCCCTGACTGATATACCATTTCTACCCCTTTGGCAAGGATAGTTCCCTTGTCAGGGCGGTTTAACCCAATTGAGCTGAAGTCACCCTGGCCTCGTTTTTTCGTAAACAACATTGAGTCAGTTCCAGCAGCACTCATCCTTGTTGAGTGTCAGCGAGTATGATTTTAAAATCAAGATGGCTTGTGCCGCTCTTGCAGATTGTCCATTGTACTAGACATATCTTCAGTTTACCTATTACCGCTAGAAGGATTACCGCTAGAAGGGGTCTAAACGGCTACCTGATTATACGCTGCTGTATCCGCCAGTTTGTATCCAAAGCCATATTGGGTAAGTTGCCACAGAAAAAGACTTACACATTGACACTAAGCAGTGATTCAAATCACATCTCGGGTAGTAATGCCAACGTATAAGTCTGGTAAGAGGTAAAAACTCTAAAGTTTAGATTGAACTCGATCAGGGAATTGGAACACGGAGTTCAAGCGGAGCATTGATGCATGGATTGATAGATCTTCCTGGGTGAAACGAACTTTTGTAAACAGCCTTCGGAACAACAAATGCGATGATCACTTCAGGGTCATCCCAATGGGATTGGATAGGTGATTTTTTCCGAGATTAACTTTTGGAATTTTCTGCGCTAGCTGAGGATTAATCATTTCCAGTCCTGGCATTTCTTGTTTACAACGAGGGCAAAACCAATAAATACTGCTTTGACGAATATGACGGAGTAACTGCTCGGAGCAACAAAGACAAATATTCATAAAGCGCCTCAGTTGTTAAAAAAGTTTTCAAAACCGTAGCGATGGCTACTGATATGAAGCAAGAATTGTGAGTTTTTGTAAGGGTAGTCAATTTGATGTATCACTACCTTAAAACTCAAGAGCTTGCTAATCAGCTCATCGCTTATTCTAGGTCAAAATTTACAAT
>DATNQL010000651.1:0-6807 GCA_036704025.1 Stenomitos sp. | reverse complement strand
GCCCTAGAAAATTGGGGAATTACACCCTCAGAATTAAATACTATTTTAGTCTTGAACAGTGGCGAAATGGTCAAAGCCGTCATTGAAAGCGGTGTTGGTGCCGCCGCCATTTCTGAATTGATGGTCAAAAAAGAAATTCAGCTTAATACCGTGCGTGCGATTCAAGTGAAAGATACCCGAAAAGGTAAAACTGAAACCTTGGAAATCGTCCGTCCTTTTTTGAAACTGAAGCATCAAAAACGTTTTCAAACTCGTCTTTCTCAAGCCTTTGAAGAGATGTTAGCTTTACCTGTGAAATCTTCTTGATCACGACGAGATACCCGGCTTTTGAAAAAAGTCGGGTTTCTGAAGCCTTGCCATCTCATACCCTCCTAAATATACGCTCCAATCATGCTGTAAATCAGCGCCATTAGCACGCACAAAGTGACAATAATATAGGCAAAATCTCGTTGCCTCAAAAAGGTGAAAAAGGAAAAGACAACGCGTGCGATCGGTGTAGCAATCAATATTAATAGTCCGAGTTGAATTAAACCACCAGGACTCCCCGAAAATACGGCTTTCAGCACACCCTGAGGAGAACAAAATTCAGCGGACGTTCCTTGAAAAAAACGATAGTCCGCTGGTTCAGTTCCATGGCGAATTAAATACAAAATACCACCCACGAAAACGATCGCGCTAGCGAGAAGAACCCCATATTTGAGTAAGTTACTAATAAACTGCTCCAGATGGTGATCGGTTTTGGTGCTGCACTGTACGCCATCGCTGGATGCAGGGGTAAGGTTAATCTCACGATCAACTTGTTCCTCATTCGCCAATTTCCCTAATGGATACACTCTCTATTGCCCCCCAATCAAACTGTTATAAACCATCTTGAACGCCATTGCCACGAGTACAAAACTAAAAATTGTCCTCAAAATCTGAGTATTTGCTCCCACTAAGACTCTTGCTCCTAAAAAAGCTCCAGGAAGTACCCCTAACATCACTGGCATTGACAAACCTGGATCAATGTAACCCCGTGCTAGGTAAACTCCTGCCGATGCAGCCGCGGTGACTCCAATCATAAAATTGCTAGTTGTGGTCGAAACTTTGAAGGGTAGACGCATGGCTTGATCCATTGCCAACACTTTAAATGCGCCGGAACCAATACCCAGTAATCCAGAAAGTACCCCAGCGACTAACATCACACTAAACCCAATTGGAAGTGAATGCACTTGATAAGGCATTAATCCATCGGGGGTGGGATACGTTCCATTCAGTTTAAGATAAGTAACTAAGGGGTCAGAGGCTTCAGTGTCTAGGCATTCAATTCGGGGCTGCTGTGACAGATACGCCGAATAAAGTAGGACAATAGCTAGCACAATGGTTAGGGATTTAACCGAAACCATTGTGGCAATCAAAGCACCGACTATCGCTCCAATTGTTGTCGCGACTTCTAAAAACATTCCCAGCCGTAAATTGGTAAATCCTTTCTTAATATAGGTTGATGCGGCTCCGGAAGAGGTGGCAATCACAGAAACTAAAGAAGCGCCAACGGCGTATCGAATATCAACACCAAAAACCGAAGTTAAGAGAGGGACAATCACGACTCCACCCCCTAACCCAGTAAGTGAGCCTAAAAAGCCAGCACTAAACGATCCAACCCAAACGAACAGAGAAAATTCCAGGATGTTCAAGGTTTATTCCTTTTTATAGTGGATGCACAGAAAGAACGCCACATCAAGCGATACATAATGTGAATTTTTTTAATCAAGGCAGCAGCAACGACTTCCTGGAAACGAGAAGTTATTTACAACGCTACGTTTATGGGTTCTAGGATGAACGATGGAGAATCCAGTAACTTTTGTCCTATCTCCTATGAAGCCGTTACACTAATGTATTACATTTCCTCCCAAACAACATTCAGTGTGTCATGGGCTTGGGAGAAAATGAATGGAACAAGGCGTGTTCCGCAGGGAAGAGAGTTGCAGCTATTGTGAACTTTTTTGCATGATTAATAGGTGGATGATTACACTTAATCAATCCTGCCGTACTCAACACACTAAAATCATTGGTTCAAATGCCGGAACAATCACAAACCTCAGCTCAACTGCCACCCAGTGGTGAGATTCAAAACTATTCTCTCACAGCCACCACAGAGAACTGGTTTGAATATCTGGTGCGGGCACAACCCCACCACACGGATTATTCGGGTGTTGTCTGGCATGGCAGTTACGTTACCTGGATGGAAGAAGCACGAGTTGAATGCTTGCGCTCAATCGGTATCGATTATGCAGAGTTAGTTGCCTTGGGATGTGAGTTACCGGTTGTCGAACTCTCCATCCGCTATCACCGCTCATTAAGGATGGGAATGACAGCTACTGTCAGAACCCGTATGGCAGAGATGGAGGGTGTGCGAATCAACTGGGATTATCAGATTCAATCCTTAGACGGAGAAGAACTCTACTTAACAGCTCGTGTGACATTAGTTGCCGTTGATCGTGAGAAAGGTAAGATATTACGACAGCTCCCTTCAGCCGTGAAAGATGCACTGGTGAAGCTTTCTGTATAAACAGCAGCATTAATGATGGAAATGGAACAGAGCTGCCTCACTTAAGGACTTAAGTATCCGATCCAACGAGCAAGGTGCGATCGCCTCCGTGGTTAATGCCGGGGCAATCGCACTTTTTTTGTTTGATAAAATCCGACAAAAGAAACAAGACTTGACTGATCAATTAGGTACTTCTCTATCTAAAGAAATACTTCTCTTGTCAAGAAGAAATGAATTAGTAGAATTCAGATACGATGTGTTTGTGAATATCCAAAATAACTAGGTAAGTCCGTCAACGTGATGACGGCTGATATCAAAGGATATTTAAAACATCATTACAATCTCCTTTTTAACAAGAAGGCTGAGGTGGTATTCCCTAAGTCCGAAACGGCCTAAGCCCTTGGTGTTAAAGTTCGCGATTGCAGCGCTTTGTCATTGGTCAAGAAGTCATGTCATGGGTCATTTTTGACGAGGACTGAATCAATCACCCCTAACCGAACGGCTTCAAAATTGCAAAATTCACAAGGCAGAAATGAAGTTATGATTCAAGCGACCACTCCCAGATCACAACAAGGCTCCCTTTCCGCAGAAGAATTACGCAAAATGAACGCCTACTGGCGTGCGGCTAACTACCTTTCTGTGGGACAAATCTATTTATTAGACAATCCATTGCTGAAGGAACCGCTCAAGTTAGAACATGTTAAGCCTAGGTTGCTGGGACATTGGGGGACGACTCCGGGACTTAACTTTATCTACGTCCACTTCAACCGCATCATTAAAAAATACGACCTCAACAGCATCTATATTGCAGGGCCTGGGCATGGAGGGCCTGGACTAGTAGCCAATACTTACTTAGAAGGCACCTACAGCGAGTACTACCCCAACGTTTCTCAAGATGCGGCAGGGATGAAGAAGCTGTTCAAGCAGTTCTCCTTTCCCCGTGGCATTCCCAGCCACGTTGCCCCTGAAACTCCAGGTTCCATCCATGAAGGGGGTGAATTGGGTTATGCCGTTGCCCATGCTTATGGTGCGGCCTTTGATAACCCGGACTTATTAGTCTGCTGTGTGGTGGGGGATGGGGAAGCGGAAACTGGCCCCCTGGCTACCGCTTGGCACTCCAATAAGTTCCTCAACCCCGCTACCGATGGGGCTGTACTGCCAATCCTGCACCTGAACGGCTACAAAATTGCGAACCCGACTGTCCTATCCCGGATTAGTCATGAGGAGTTAGAAAGTCTGTTGGTTGGCTATGGCTACAAGCCTTATTTTGTAGAAGGTGCAGAACCCGAAGCCATGCATCAATTGATGGCGAAAACTCTGGACACGGTGATTGAGGAAATTCAAGCCATCCAGCAGGATGCCCGGATTAATGGCAATATCAAGCGTCCTCAATGGCCCATGATCATTTTGCGATCGCCCAAGGGTTGGACGGGTCCTAAGGAAGTGGATGGCAAGAAAACCGAGGGATTTTGGCGGAGTCACCAAGTTCCCTTTGCCGAACTCGCCAGCAAGCCCGACCATATTAAACTGCTCGAAGACTGGATGAAGAGTTACAAGCCCGAAGAACTCTTCGATGAGCAGGGCAAGTTAATTGACGAACTCGCAGAACTGGCTCCCAAGGGACAGCGTCGCATGGGTGACAACCCCCACGCCAATGGCGGAATCCTGCTGCGTGACTTGAAAATGCCCGACTTCCAAGATTATGCCGTGGAAGTGACAAAGCCCGGTACAGAGTACGCAGAAGCCACTCGCGTCATGGGTCAATTTTTGCGGGATGTGATGAGGCGCAATCAACAAAGCCGCAACTTCCGGATTGTCGGACCAGATGAGACGGCGTCCAATCGTTGGGGCGATGTGTTTGAAGCCACGGATCGCACTTGGATGGATGAAACCTATCCCTACGACGATCACCTTTCTCCCGATGGGCGAGTCATGGAAATGCTCAGTGAACATACTTGCCAAGGCTGGCTGGAAGGTTATTTGCTCACAGGGCGTCATGGCTTTTTCTCCTGCTACGAGGCCTTTATCCACCTGGTTGACTCCATGTTCAACCAGCACGCCAAGTGGTTGGAGAGTTGCCGTCACATTCCCTGGCGCAGACCCATCGCTTCTCTCAACTACCTACTAACTTCTCACGTCTGGCGACAAGACCACAATGGTTTCAGCCACCAAGACCCCGGTTTTATTGACCATGTCGTCAACAAAAAAGCCAGTGTGATCCGGGTTTACCTGCCACCGGACGCCAATACCCTGTTGTCTGTGACCGACCACTGTTTGCGTAGTCGCCACTATGTCAACGTCATCGTCGCTGGAAAACAACCTGCGTTGCAGTATCTAGATATGGATGCGGCGATTAAGCACTGCACGGCAGGTGTTGGGATTTGGGAATGGGCTAGCAACGACCAGAACAGTGAACCCGATGTGGTGATGGCGTGTTGTGGAGATATTCCGACCCTGGAAACCTTGGCGGCGGTTGATTTACTGCGCCAGCACTTCCCTCAACTCAAGGTACGGGTGGTGAACGTGGTGGACTTGATGAAACTCCAACCGGATACGGAACATCCTCATGGTCTGAACGATAAAGACTTTGACTCGATTTTTACACCCGATAAACCTGTGATCTTTGCCTATCATGGCTACCCCTGGCTGATTCACCGCCTAACCTACCGTCGAACCAACCACAAGAACCTACATGTGAGGGGATACAAGGAAGAGGGCACAACAAGCACGCCCTTTGACATGGTGGTGCGGAATGATATAGATCGCTTCCATCTCGTGATGGATGTGATTGATCGCGTATCGGGACTTCAGTATATCGGAGCACATGTCAAACAAAAGCTCCACGATAAGTTAGTCGAGCATGTGCATTACATCTCTAAGTACGGGGATGATTTGCCTGAAGTTCGTGACTGGAAGTGGCCTTACTCTGGCGGCGCTCAACCTGAAACACCCGGTGAAACGAAATCAACAGATGCTGCTGATGAAGGAGGAACGGTGCGATCGGGTGCTCCGGCTAAGTAGCGATACCGTTTTTTCACGCATGTGCAACAGTTCTAGTTAAGAGAAGGGGCGTTAATAACGCCCCTTTCTTATAGAGACAGGATTAACGCAAATTGATCATTGAACCACCATCTGTAGGGTCTGTGTATTAAGTTGTGATACCATTTCACGAAATTTCTGATACAAATAACTCCCCCAGCTCCTCTTCAGCTACTTGTGTATCAGCCTTAAAGGGAAACGGTATGACGCATTTAAGAAAGCCTATTTCCACACCCCACACCCCACACCCCACACCCCTTACGACAATTTCGCTATGGCAATTTAGCTGCACATCAGCTTAGTCCTAAGAGGGTGATGGATTGATGGTCTTATTTGACCTATGACGAAATTGGAACATTCCAGTCTTTTGTCTCTTGCTCTGTGTAAAATTCTGCCCTCACTCGCTCACAGAATCGTTGTAAATTATCCAGTTTTAGCGCTTGTTCTTTGAGAGGAGATTGCAAAGAATCATATATCAACCGTGAGAGCAAGCCATAGGCAGCCGCATCGAGAGTGGTGGCTTTTTCCCCATGAAAAATGGTTTATCTCCCAAGAAATCAGACAGAGCGGATAAATCACGCCTTCCAATCTCATAAATTTCCGGCTCAGAATGACGACCCATTCCATGACCCCATAATTGCTGTAAAACTTGGTCGTTTAACTCTTGAAGAAACTGATTTTGCATCGCTTCTGGCAATGGCTTGAATATTAACTCTTTTAAAATATTTCTATATAATAGCCAGTTATCTTCTATTTTATAGAGGGAGTAAACCGCCACCCAATAAAGATTTTCTTCTATCAGCCGGGTGAAGGCTAAAGAAACAGCTTTTTCTGCCTGACTTAAGTGTTCATCTGGATCGATGTTCAATGTTTTATTCAGATAATCAATAATTAAGTTTGAGTCACCCATCAGTTGAGAGTTGTATCTAATAAATGGAATCTTCCCCTTAGGTGCATCTTGAAATGTTAGTTCACGGCTCACTTCATAGGGCAATTTAGCAATCCGAAAGTATGTATGTAACTTGATACAGAAAGGACTTAAATCTGGTAATCCCCAACAGGGTGAAGACTGGTAAAGTTCAATCATGGTTGATTATTCCGATGGCTAAACTGCAAAAAGTGATGCAATTCTATTATCAACCATTAAGGTTTTATCACTGATTTACCAATAAATTCTTAATAGTTTTAAGGGGGTTTAAAAAATTGAAACTTAACGCAGATCTGCCAACACCTAAGATTTT
>DATNQL010000650.1:0-11073 GCA_036704025.1 Stenomitos sp. | reverse complement strand
TGACTCCAATTGCGAATCAACGCTTCATGGACAACCTCCGCTGTTTCTTGATTCCCAGTAGGATTACTAGTCACGACTAATCGCGCATCCGCCAATTGTTTTACCAATTCCCAGCTTGCTTCACCCAATTCTGCTTTGGTCGCCAATCGCCGCGTATCTTCCGTGTTCTCACTATCGCTCCTTAACCCTGATCAAAGTACTGTGCCATCATTTCCGGGATGCGGCTGTAGTCAGGGAGCCAATAACTGACATGATTGCGCCCCAAGCTATTGGCCTCACCGGGTACCGTTAACATTTGTACGTTGGAGCGGTCTATTTTTACCGCAAAACCCACCAGCGCCAGTAATTCCTCGACGCTTAAATTGCTATCTAAGTTCGATTGAACCACCGAGAGGATTTGAGGAAATCGCGTCACAGTGGTAGGATTGAGCGCTTGTTCCATCAACGCACCCATCACCAAATGCTGCCGCTCAATCCGACCAATATCTCCTAACCCGTCATGACGAAAGCGCAGCAATTGTAATGCCTGATCTCCATTGAGGTGCTGTCTTCCTTTCTTCAGGTTGATATACAGGTGCTGAGAGTCGTCTTTGTACTTCATGTCCTTAGGCACATCAACCGTAACACCCCCCACTGCATCGACCAATTTTTCCACACCCTCAACGTTCACGCGCAGATAGCGGTCTATTTGCACCCCATCCAATAACTGACTGACTAATTTAGCGCTAGCGGCTGGGCCACCGTTAATATTGGATGCATTAATCTTAATCACACCCACCCCATCCATCTCCACACGGGTATCGCGAGGAATGGAGAGAACCGTCATTTTTTCAGTTTTGGGGTCAAACCGGACTAAAAGCATCACATCCGACAAACCGTCGAAAGAGTTAACCTGCGCCTGATAACTCAGATTTTGGACATCTGTAGGAGGATTGCGAACATCGGTGGTGAGAACGCTCATGCCCATCACCAAAACATTGACGGGTCGGGTTAACTCTGGCAATCGTAAATTGTTACGGGTAATACTGCCACTTTTATTAAAAAATGCCGCTTCCGTTTGAGTTAAACTCCGCTTCAGCAAAGGTGTTAAGGAAAACGACACGGCTAACAAAGCACCCACTGTCGCCGACAGGATTGCCACTCCACTTAAGCCACATCCAAGCCAGAACCAATTTCGTGAATGAGGGGCTGTTGAAACTTTAGAGCTTTTATGGTCAATTTTCTGACTGGTCACTGATTTCCTTACACAAAAACGAGCAGTTGGGTCTTCATCCTGTATTCCCTGAGTTGGGATGGGGATGCCGACGAATGTTGATTAAGCATGAAGTAAGACGCTACAGCGTCCTACTTTACTATTCCATGACTCCCATTGCTGAGCAGGAAGCAATAGCCGTTCTCTAGTGAGAAAGATGCCATCGTTAGCCTTTGGACGAAATTAGCCTCAGATCTGGCACTCATGAATCTTTAGAGGCTGACTGACGCGATTAAGCATGACGCTGGTTAATCGCATTTGTACAATATCGACCAACGTCTGTAAAGTTATTAAACATTTTCTTGCTGCACAAAAGTATTTTTTGTAGTGTTAGATACAGAAATAATTTTATCTTTTCTTTTTTTCGGGGCACTGGCCTGAACCAACCAAACGGTGACAGCGGATTCCCCTAGACTTTGTCTCACTCGTTTGCTGACGTTGTGTTGACTCGCAAAGTTGCCCACCCCGGCACCAGCAGAAGATAATTTTAAGGAAATAAACTGATGAAGCTCGATTTTTATCAACCAGGAGTGACACTACCGCAGCGCTTGCATCCCCTGCATTGGTCTAGCAAGCCTGAAACAAACACCATTGAGTCAGAGTGTCCCTCTTCAACTTGGGTTAAACTTCAAGAAGCCCCCAGTCCCTATAGTCATGACGAAGCCTTGCTCTTGTGTCAGCACTCGGACACCGAGTGGATTGCTTGGGTTCCAGACTATGGTGAAATCGTCATCCATCGCTCTCAATTTAGCGAAATTGAATGAATGCTCCATGAGTACTCCTGAGTGTGAAAACGGTCTTGTCGAAGGCTACAAGACCGTTCTTTGTGAAGGAGTTATTGGGTGTTGGGCAATACAACCATCAGAATCTGGAGAGTTTGTAGTGAGGACTGAAGTCCTCTGGTGATCATCAAGCTGTGGTCACAATTTTGACACCTTGAGTGTCTAGGGAAAGTGATTGCACTTGGGCGGCAATGCCCTGTTCTTTCCAAGCCGTTGCCATCGCAGTGGCAACCGTTGGAGCAGATGCAGCATCAGCAACAGCCAGGAGGGTAGGGCCTGCACCACTAATTACCATGCCATAAGCCCCAGCGGCTAAAGCGGCACACTGCACGGCATCATAACCGGGAATTAACGCTTTACGATAAGGTTGATGGATGCGATCGTGAAGAGCCACTTGTAACCAATCGCCTCGCCCCGTCTCTAATCCCCGCAGCAGTAAACCCAGATGGGCGGTATTAAAAATCGCATCGGCACGGCTGTAATCGGAGGGCAATACCCGGCGTGCTTCTGCCGTCGAGAGTTCAAAATCTGGAATCGCCACCACCGGCACTAGATGGGAGTGCCAGGGAATGTCGCAAATCTCCCATGCTTTCATCACTTCTTTGCCCTCAGCGGCAAGACAGCAACCTCCCAAAAACGCAGGGACAGCATTATCTGGGTGTCCTTCCATGGCGATCGCTAATTGCATCACCTCCATCTGTTCTAAAGGTTTCCCAGCCAGTTGATTCGCTGCAACTAACCCCGCCACAATTGCCGTGGCTGAACTTCCTAATCCCCGTGCCAGTGGAACACCCAGCTCAATTTCGATGCTTACAGGTGGGGGAGTTTGACTCATGTGCTGGTAAAACTGGAGCCATGATTGATAAACCAAGTTATTCTCATCCGTAATCACTCGCTCTTGCTCAGCACCTGTAACGGTAATTCGAGGGGTTGCACCACTTCCTGCCTCGCCGGCATCGAGACGGGTGAATTTGAAATGGTTATACAGTGTCAATGCTGCCCCAATACAGTCAAATCCTGGCCCCAGGTTAGAGGTTGTCGCGGGAACCGTAACGGAGACCGAAGAGACAAGGGACATGATTGATTCAATCCGTAGAAGTCAGTTAACAATCCCTGAGAATACCATTATGTGGAATTAAAGTTGATCAGGATATGAGCCTCCAACGAGCAGCGTATCACTCGTTACCCAGGCCAGAAAGACGGCCTTCTAACTTGAAAGTGGGGTGTAGGGTGTGGGGTGTAGGGTGTAAGGGAGGACTATTTTCATTCATGGCTATGAAATTTTTTCATCGGGACTGCCTTCTGCCTTGTGTTTCTTAGGAGTCTGGACTCACATCTTGGCTAGTACCCTTGATGTGGTGTTCGTACCACTTGATCAAAGGTGTGGCACTAATCCCATGCACAATGACGGAAATGACCACGGTAATATAAGTAATCCAAGCCAGCCGTTCTCCCAATTCTCCTTGTAAGCCCTTACCGAATGCATAGGTTAAGTAATACAAAGAACCGACGCCACGAATTCCAAACCATCCAAAAAGCCAACGGGTTGGAGGTGGGATGCGACTGCCCAACATACTGATCCATACACCAATGGGTCGAATCACAAATAGCAATAAGCCTGCCACTAATAATCCTTCTCCCGCATACTTAATCATGGGATCGATGAGCAGCAGAGAACCCAAAATCAAAATGGTTCCTACCTCTAGTAGCTTTTCAACCCGCTCCGTAAATTCTAATTGAGCAATGCGCTTTCTGGGATTGTGGTAATAATTCGCTTGCACCGTGACTCCGGCTACAAAAACGGCCAGAAATCCATAACCGTTGACTAATTCGGTTAAGGAGTAAGTGAGCAAAATCGTACTGAGGGCAACAAAATCCTCCATCAAAGTATCAACTTCTCGGAAGCGTTGGACTTGTTGGTCAATCCAAACAACGGCTTTGGCAACGACAATTCCCATCACAATACCCGATGCAATTGCCCAAACCAAATCCACCGCTACCCATTGTTTAAACCAATTGTTCCAGTTGCTATCTTGGAGCCAATAAACCCCGAAATAGACAAAGGGGAACGCCAACGCATCATTTAAACCCCCTTCCGAAGTCAATCCAAATCGCAATTCATCTTTATCTTCCACATGGGCAAGCTGTACTTCTGAAGCTAAAACCGGGTCAGTGGGTGCTAAAATGGCTCCCAGTAAAACAGCAGATCCCCAGTCGAAACCGATCAGCCAATGACAGATGGCAGCAAGGGCGAAAATGGCAATCGGCATCAAAAACCCAATCAACCGCGCCGTCGTCTGCCATGCCCATAACTTAAGGGGGCGATTCATCTTGAGACCACAGCTAAACACTGAAATAATCACTACTAATTCTGTGAGACGTTCCAAAAATTCAGCATCAGGTCGTAATTGAACCAGTCCAACGCCGTAGGGGCCGAGGAAAATTCCCACAACCAGGTAGATTAGAGCATAGGACAAAGGTAAGCGAGAAATCCAACCTGAGCCTAAAGTAACCCCAAGCAAGAGTAGGCCAATAACTAGCAAATCAAGAATGTAAATATTCACAAGCGTGGGAGGGAAACTCAGAAACAGCAGGGCTAATGACCTGGGTTTTGATGGGCATTCCCTCGTGAGCTTATCGCCTGGGCTGATGACTCTAAATCCGCTTAGAGCTAGATTTCTGAACCAGGCGCTTTGGTATAGGCTGCAACTTTTTGCTGACGCCGTCGTTTGGACGGTAGGACGAACAGACGGTAATACTTGAATAGTGTATTTTTCTTCCTCAAAACTAAGTTAGTAGCTGCTAGCTTAGAACCATTTCGTGGAGATCTTGAATGTGGGTCGTTAATGTTATTTTAATTTTGACTGCGATCGCTGTTATGGGTTGGCTGCTTTGGAGTTATGGAGGGGAACTGAATAAAGCCCTCGGCATTTTCTTTTCGGGAGGCCAATCCGTCCTGTTTGCCCTAGGCGTTATCCTGGTTGAAGCCGTCAAAGCGGCTCTGGTTTCCGCTGTGGTTGGTGCGGCATTTTATGGCATCTTTTACATTGCTCGTGCTCCCCAATCAACAACAAAAGCAGCCGCAATTAGTGTTGCGGCTTTGGCTTTTGCCTTACTCATGCTCAAAGCTTTATGGGAAAACTTGAATAACTTGCGTTGGAGTATCCGCAACGAAATTCGTAATCGCTATCGCAGACGGTAATGCATCAATAGTTAAAAAATACTTAAAAAATTTTGGAGGTTTTCCATTCCATGTTGATGGATGATAGCCCCGTCCTCACTTCAGCCCTAGTCAGCCAGGGCGGGGCGGCTTTTCTGTTCAACCTTCTTCCGGTCTCTCCGTCGGGGTTCCTGGAGATGAATTAAATAAAGCATCTAACCGTTCACGAGCGTCGTCAACAGACATGGAACGCATCACCAGCAGCGGTTCATTGATGGGATTGCCGGTG
This sequence comes from Stenomitos sp., assembly GCA_036704025.1. GTDB lineage: Bacteria > Cyanobacteriota > Cyanobacteriia > Cyanobacteriales > Coleofasciculaceae > Allocoleopsis. Next base: position 5,590 of record DATNQL010000650.1, on the reverse strand, counting down.
TCATCTAAGAGTTCCGGGTGTGGCACACTCTTATATCGAGAACGAGAAGCCATGAGTGGCGATTGACCCCAATCGGTGGATGACGCTCCTGGATGAGAATAACGGCGTTGAGAATCCATACTCACAGTTAATAGGCTGCGGAGTAAATTTCCGATCGCCAAAAACGCTATAACTGTAAAGGCGACAAGATAAAGCAGGTGTAACATAGCTTCGTCCTCCAAACTAAATAGTTTTCCTGTAAAGCTCTTGACTAGATAGTGGATAAGAAATGATTTTTTTAATCAGTAGTTAGTTCAGCTTATCACTGGTCAGCTAGATTTTTGCTCAATCCTGGGGATCAAGGTTGGCTCTGATCGGAAATATCCTGCGGGGCTGGACTGAGGCGGCTAGCGCGCCACTGCGTTCCCACTTGCCAGCACTCGCTCACCAACCGATGCCAGGGTACCAGTGTCGCCGTTTCAATGCCGACTTGACCATCGGTCGCTTGAAAGAGCATCTGAGCGCTACTGACCTCCTGCTGAGCGGTTCTGACTCGTGCCAGCAGATCGGATTGTTGCTCCTGACTCAAAAAGGTCAATTCTTCAGTTTCTAATAACGAGCGCGATCGCGAAAACCAATACTGGAAATCTTCTAATAGAGGCTGCAATACCGACTTCAGTAATTCCTGTTCGGATGGCTGAGATTGATGCATAAATTTAACAAAGTTTTTCATGTAAATCTTATCTTAACGCTGTTTACATTTCTTCACAACTTCAGACAGATTCCTTGGGATTCTCGTACAGCGTCATTGGAAAAGTAAGCTCTGTATCTTGACATCCTCCACCCCTAAATCGAAGATTATAGGAGTGGATTCCCTAAGATCGCTCCAAGGGTTTCCTGCCTCAACGGGTGCCAACTAAGCTGAGTTACCCCAGCCCCCGCTTCATCCCCTCCGCAAGCAATTTGTTCCACGACAAGCCCTGCCGCAGTAATACCACGCTCTCTAATTACTTGTGCCGAAGCTACATCTCTGTGTGTGGTGTATCCACACTCTGGACAATGATGAACTCTAACGCTCAGGTCTTTTTTGACTTGAGCGTCACAATACGGGCATATTTGCGAAGTCCCATTCGGTGAGACCTTGGCAAAATGCGCCCCACGCTTCCAGCACGTCCAGCTCAATATGTTGAGGAACTGCCCAAAGCCAGCGTCTAAGGTGTGTTTGCACAGCATCCCCTTAGACATTGCCTTCAGGTTCAAATCCTCAGCAAATACAGTTTGTGCTTGATTGCACAAATGATGGGCTGTTTTGAAATGAAAGTCTTTGCGGGTAAAAGATGGCATCGAACCATCCTTTTTTACGACCGGAGCTTTAGTGAGGAGAGTCCATGTACCTACCCCCAAATTAAAAATTATGGGGGCAGTACTATAGCCCCCCAAACCCCCCATTAAGATAGAGGCAGAGTAGAAGGAATCAATTTTTTAAAGACAGAAAAGCTATTCAATGGAACAGTCACCCATGCCCAACAGAGAAGATCCAGAGCAGCCTGAAAAAATTCATCTGCCTCGCACCAGCGAATCCGAGTCCTTAAAAAAAATTCGCCACACAACCTCCCATATCATGGCGATGGCGGTGCAGAAGCTCTTTCCCAAGGCACAGGTGACGATTGGGCCTTGGATTGAGAATGGTTTTTATTACGACTTCGATATCCCAGAGTCGTTTACCGAGCAAGACCTGAAGGCAATCAAAAAAGAGATGATTAAAATCATCAATCGTAAGTTGCCGGTAATTCGGGAAGAAGTGAGTCGGGAGGAGGCTCAACGTCGCATTCAAGAAATTAATGAGCCTTACAAACTAGAAATCCTGGAAGGACTTGTAGAACCGATTACAATTTATCACTTAGGTGATCAATGGTGGGATTTATGTGCTGGTCCCCATGTGGAAAATACCCAAGAGTTGCACCCAAAAGCGTTTGACTTAGAAAGTGTGGCGGGTGCTTACTGGCGAGGCGATGCCACCAAAGCCCAGTTGCAGCGCATTTATGGTACCGCTTGGGAAACGCCAGAGCAATTAACGGAATATAAGCGCCGTAAAGAAGAAGCCCTCAAACGCGATCACCGCAAACTTGGTAAAGAATTGGGACTGTTTATTTTTGCCGATCAAGTGGGGCCGGGATTACCTCTGTGGACGCCCAAAGGGACGGTACTCCGCAGTCTTCTGGAAGACTTTTTGAAGCAAGAACAGCTCAAACGGGGCTATCAGCAAGTCGTAACCCCCCATATCGGCAGAGTCGATCTGTTTAAAACCTCTGGACATTGGCAAAAATACAAAGAAGACTTGTTCCCGATGATGGGGGAGTCGGAAGATGAGGGGTTTGTCCTCAAGGCGATGAATTGCCCCTTCCACATCCAAATTTATAAGAATGAGTTGCGCTCTTACCGAGAACTGCCAATGCGCCTCGCGGAATTTGGTACGGTTTATCGCTATGAGCAATCGGGGGAACTAGGAGGTTTAACACGGGTACGAGGATTCACTCAGGATGATTCCCATTTGTTTGTGATGCCAGAACAGTTGGATGCGGAATTTTTGAGTGTGGTGGATTTAACCTTGTCCGTGTTCAAGACGTTAAAGCTGTCTAATTTTAGAGCGCGTTTAAGTTTCCGCGACCCGAATTCGGATAAGTATATTGGCTCGGATGAGGCGTGGAACAAGGCCGAAAATGCGATCCGTCGTGCTGTAGAAACCTTGGGGATGGAGCACTTTGAAGGCATCGGGGAAGCGGCTTTCTATGGGCCAAAACTCGATTTCATCTTCCGGGATGCTCTCGATCGCGAATGGCAATTGGGTACGGTTCAAGTGGATTACAACCTGCCAGAACGCTTTGATTTGGAGTATGTTGCCGAAGATGGGACTCGCAAGCGTCCGGTGATGATTCACCGCGCACCTTTTGGTTCACTAGAACGACTGATTGGCATTTTAATTGAGGAGTATGCGGGTGATTTCCCCTTCTGGTTAGCGCCGGTGCAGGTGCGAATTGTGCAAGTGAGTGATGCCTACTTGCCCTATGCCAAGGACGTGGTGAGTAAGATGCGAAGCGTGGGGATTCGTGCAGAAGCCGATACGAGTGGCGATCGCTTGCCCAAACAAATTCGCAATGCCGAGAAGGAAAAAATCCCCGTGATGGCGGTGGTGGGTGAGAAGGAGGTAGAGTCGAATACCCTCAGTATTCGTGTCCGGGGTGCAGGCGGACAATCGAAAGATTTAGGCGCTATCTCTGTTGTGGAAGTGATGGAGAGAATGCAACAGGCGATCACGACGCGCAGCAACTTCTAACGCCAACAGGAAACCCGTGTTTTGGGACGGTCATCGTTTTAACTAGTGCAGGATGGCAGAAGGCAGAAGGCAGAAGGCAAGAAAGGTTGTACAGTAAGCTTTTTAACCTTCTGGAACGGGTCACTGATTTCCGTCATCCTGCACTAAGCTGTGACGCATTTAAGAAGAAAGCCTATTTCCACACCCTACACCCTACACCCCACACCCCACACCCTACACCCCTGATGACAATTTCGCTATGGCAATTTAGCTGCACATCAGCTTAGTAAGGTCAAGTACTGATGAATAGTACTATTGCTCCTTCTTGACCATTCACAAGCTCTAGCTGCGCGTGCTAGGGCTTTTTATTTGAGAAGTTTAAAAAATATCACACTCAAGACGTATACCGAAAGCGATATAGCGCGTTCTATCCTCTGTTTGATGGCTCAAAATGTGTAACATCTAAAAACATGCGGGCGGTAGAACAGCGAAACACAAAAAAGCTCGTGGGTGATCGATGGCAGACTTTGGCTGTCTGTGTGGGGGTTTGTTTCCAAAGGGACTGACAGGAGCCAAGGCTTTGCTGAAGTTCGAGCCGTCAACAGTTGTGAGTCGAGTATTTTCTAGATGAAGAATGAGTGGCTGGCGATCGCTTTTTGCGGGAGGAGCGAGGAGAACAAAATATGTTGAAAGTAATCCGTTCCCCACAGCATCCTTATGCGATCGCCGTCTTGGCTTGGGTGATCGCACTGGGACTGACTTGGCTGCTCGAACCCCTGATGTCACCGACTTTTTTCGCCCTGTTTTACCCCGCTGTGATGGTTAGCTCCTTGTATGGAGGTTTGCCATCCGGACTACTATCCATCCTGTTGGCAGCGTTAGCCACCAAATACTTCTTCCTGCCACCCCTATATTCCCTGGCTTTTACCAGCCCCAATACTCTGTTCCGGTTTACAGTACTCCTCCTGGTGGCACTGATGATCAGTTTAGTGAGTGCAGAGCTTCGCACGGCAAAGCAACGCATGGAGCAGAGCCTGTCGAGACTACGCCGCAGCGAGGAGCAATACCGTCTGATGGTCGAAACAACCAACGAGGGCGTTTGGTTGGTTGATACACAAGGGCGAACCACTTATGTGAATGCCCAGATGGCTCAACTACTGGGCTACAGTATTCAGGAAATGCTGGGACGTTCTGTCTTCGACTATATCGACAAGGAAGACTGGGCGGAAATGCAACGGCTGATGGAGCGACGTCGGCAGAGCATCTCCGAGCAACTTGACTTGCGTCTACGTTGCCAAGATGGCTCCTCCCTCTGGGTCAACTGCAATGCCAACTCCATGATTCGTGACAACGGTGAATGCTTCGGTATGCTCGCGATGATGACCGATGTGACCGAGCGCAAGCGCACGGAAAAGTGTCTGAATGTACAGTATGCGGTGACTCGCGTCTTAGCCGAAACGACCACCCTGGCCGATGCCTTACCCACCATTTTGCAATCCCTCTGTGAAAATTTGGGATGGCAAGTGGGTGTGATTTGGAGTCTCGACCGTGAAGCAAAGGTGCTGCGTTTCGTCGAGAGTTGGCATACACCTAGCATCAATGTAGAAGAGTTCACACAAGCCAATCAGCAGACGACGTTTGCCTCTGGCATCGGTTTACCCGGTCGGATTTGGGCGAGTGGTCAATCCACCTGGATTGCGAATCTTGTTGAAGAGGATCACTTTAAGAGATCCGCCTTGGCGGCTAGATCCGGATTAAAGGGAGCATTAGGGTTTCCTATCCGGCTGGAGCACGAAATTTTAGGGGTGATCGAGTGCTTCTGCGACAGCCTTCAGGAACCCGATCCAGACTTGCTCCAGATGATGACGAGTATTGGTAGCCAGATGGGTCAGTTGATGGAGCGTAAACGCTCCGAGCAGGCACTGGCTGAACAGCAAATGTTATTTGTGAGCTTCATGAATAACATCCCTGGAACCGCCTTCATTAAAGATGAGCAGGGGCGTTACCTCTATACCAACCCAGGCGCAGAGAAACTCGTCAATTGCCAGCCACAGGAACTGATCGGGAAGACCGATTTCGACCTATTGCCTGCCGAAGTGGCACAGCAAATCCGAGAAAACGATTGGGCGGTGATTGCCGCAGACGAACCCAGAGAAATCGTCAAAACCTTACCCCAGGAAGATGGCTTACACTATTGGTTGTCGTTGAAGTTTCCCTTCAAAGATGCCTCTGGGAATCAGCGGGTTGCAGGGATGTCCTTTTACATTAGCGATCGCCAACGAGCCGAGAACCAGATTG
>DATNQL010000649.1:0-2791 GCA_036704025.1 Stenomitos sp. | reverse complement strand
ATACGAGTCCACCCACTTCTAATCCTGTCACGCCACTGCCAGCTACTGTTGTCAGTCAACCAATTAGTGCAGAGGTTGAAAACGAGAGTGTTCCTAGTCCCGGAACCCTACCCCCGTTTCCGGTTGTGAGTCAATCGGAAGCGTCAGCCAAAACACCCAGTAGCCCTCCCCCACCTCCGGTTTCCACTCCTAGCGCGGCCAGAACTCAATTACAGATCCAGTCGGCGAATTTGCTCCACGTCCAAACGAATGTGAAGTTTGAGTTGCCGCCCAATCTCTCCGTGGTTCATGTGGGTAAGCCCAATGACCAGATTCCACCGGATATTGACGTTTCTGGTCTTCCTAACTCTGAGATTGTTTCTCGGATTCATGCCGATATCCGGGTTGAGGGCGATATCTATTACATTGAGGATGTGGGCAGCTCTAACGGCACTTACATTAACCATACTCCTCTTCCTCCGGGAAATCGCCATCGATTGCGCTCGGGTGATCGCATTAGTTTGGGGAAAGGTGACCAAGTAACATTTTTGTTCCAGAGTACTTGATGGTTAGGAAATCAGGGTCTGTGAATTGCTCTCAACCCACTCACCGCAGAATCAGGGGTGAGGGGTCAAAGCAAATTGCAGACCGGATTTTTAAGTGGTAGCCTGAGAGTGATAGTTTAGTCAAGATGGCACTCTCGCGAGTTGCCAATTTTTAGGAGTCGGATAAACGACTTTCAGAATGTGCAGGGTAACTGTACAGGTATAAAGAAGTAACTAGCGATGGGTGGTAATAATTTATATTGATCTAGCAGCCTTCCTTGACTTATTAGATAATTCAATTAGGAAGACTATGACCTTAAGCACTTTGCCTCTCGTTCTCTTTGCTAAAGCAGTCGAAAGACCGAAGTGTTAAATGTTCACTAGTCCTCCGCGAGAATAAGTGGAGTGAATGCATAACTTTATGAGTTTGGATTCCCTCGAACTTACTTAAGCAAAGGCGTCAGTTGATTCTCGAAGGAAACTCCCGCTCTAGCAAGGCGGGGGGAGTCTCAAGAGTCAAAAGGCCGCAAGGCGAAAGTCTTTGAAAGATGTAATATCGGTGATTACTCTGACCCTGCTGCATCCGCTCCAGTCCGTGCCTGTTCAAAGTTGGACCTTTGAACCCGAATCTGTTATTCGCATAGGGCGCTCGACAGATAATGAAGTCATTTTATACAGTGCTGTGGTTTCTCGTCATCACGTAGAGATACGGCGCAATGGTTTAAGTTGGGAAATTGTCAGTTTAGGGGCGAATGGAACCTATATCGATGGCAAGCGCATTACCCAAATGCCAGTCGTAGATGGAATGATCATTCGTTTAGCTAGCTCAGGACCGAAAATTCAGATTCACCTTGAAGGAGAAAGTTCTAATTCAAAACTCAAAGCGGCGTTAGGGAAGCGCTCCTCGTCCAAGCTCAAAGGAATCGATCCCTCGAAGGAAACGTTTGTCAACTCCAAAAGCACCCACTCAGAGGACGGGAACTAACCCTACAGGAGGTGTTCTAGGCGAGAAGAAGGCGATATAGGCATCTTCTTGACTTTGAGCACTGGTGATGGATTGACCACACTTGATGGGCACCCCAGAGAGGCATACCTGGGGTTTGGGATAAAATTTTCAAATTAAAAAAAAATATTTTTATAGTAACTCTACAAGTAGGGTGTGCCGGGACGTCCCCTGACTTGAAAATAGACGCGGGGACGCGGCGACAGACGCCCAAAAATGAATTTTCATGCGTTCTGGTGTATGCCGTTCATGACGGCTACTTCATTTATGAGCGATTACGATCTTCATGATTCAATGATCCATGAGCCTCTGACAGGGTCTGATTCTCTGAAAAGTGGAATCATTTTTAGCGTAAAACCCCTAAACAAGACTGATAAAACTATAAATCTACCTAAAAACGGACAGAGGTGAGCCGTTTAACACGATAGGGGCTTACCGAAATTAATCGGTTTAAAGCTCCTCACTAAAGCTCCGGGTCCTTCCAGGGCGGCTTTGACGAAGCCGCTCAAGTCGTTCTCGTTCGAGGGCTTGCAGTCGTGGGACACACGGTCAAGATGCGTTCTGAGGGTAAAGCGGTTGCGCTCCCCATGACGAAAGAATCCTCGCGCCTTTAGGCAGAGGAGTGTCAAATCAGTTTAGCCTGAATTAAATTTTCATAACTTATAGCTAGGCAACAGAGAGGCTTCAAGGTTAAGGTTATGAGAAATTTAGTAAGATCGCAATTCCTGCAAAAGATTCTCCTACCAAGACACTCTAACGCCTAGACAGAACAGAGAGAACACTTTTTGTTCTTTGACATGGAATGGACGATGCAGGAATCGCACAAGCTCATATTGTTGCCTTGGGTGAACGCTCATGAATTCTCAAAATGATCAAGACAACGAGTTTCAGCGTCTGGAGCGAGAGCTTTATGAACGAGAGCGAGCGATTCGACTCCGGGAAATACAGGCTGAAATCAATGAACCACAATCACCTTTGTATCAAACCCAAAAGCATCAGCCATCGGAGAATTCAGTCAAACAGCAGAACAAGCAACTTTTGAACGTGGGCAAGTTTTTCCTGCTGGTCTTTGCTGTGGCGGTGAGTTTTAAAATAGCCACCGCTCTTGCCACGGTTATTCTCGTTGGAGGAGTGTCTTGGGTGGGTTACAAACTATTTTTTGATCGGAAGCGCTCCCAACGTTAACATGGAATGCCCGCTCATTCGGGTGAGCAACTGATATTGAAATGGGAAGAAAGATTGCCCAATCACCCTATATCTCCGA
>DATNQL010000648.1:0-2195 GCA_036704025.1 Stenomitos sp. | reverse complement strand
CATCAGTCATAGCTTCCAGTCCCTCTACACCTGGGGCAACAAATCAATTCACCGTCAACCTGGATTAATCCCCCACCGCTACACTTGTCGCATAGCGTAGGGTCAAAGTAACGATAAACTTCCCGTTTTAATTCTTCCTCGTCAACTTGATCATTGTTCTCGACTGGTAGCCAGTAACCTCATCTCAGGCAGTAATAACCTAGTGTGGTAAAACTCACTAGAGAAGACGACTCTCTAGATTAGCTAAGTAAGCCTTTGGGTCACGGCGAAATCGAGACTGTTCAATTCTGGCTTTGTGGTGTTTTTGCAATTGAGAGCGTAATTCGAGCCAAGTAACAATATCAACTTGTGCTAAATCAGATGCGGTAAAAGAATGAAGTTTAGTAGCGATGCCTTCGGCAACGGCAAAGCCGAATGCGCAGGCAAGTTTGACAGAACCACGAATAACGAGGGATGAAGGAGCAACTTTACGACCGGTACAACGACGTTGATGATGACGTAGTATACCAAAAGCGTGTTCGCGCGTCATTATTAGTTCTAGGAAAATCTTCAATTTCATAACAATGAAAAAGTCCAGACCAGTAGCTGTGGGTGGTTTTTATAAAGTTAGCGATTGCAGTGTTCAGCGTACCAGCTTTTTGCTTTTGTTGGGACATTTGAGTTAATAGTTGCTGATAGCTTTGTTTGACTCCAGCAGCATCAAGACCTATTTTATTATTGAGAATGCTACTAGCCTTATCAACCCACTGATATGCAACCATAACAGGTGCGAATAAAGATGCAGTCGCAGATAACCCCTTAGCTAGAAGGTGTGAGTTACCTGTTTTTGACAAAGTAAAACAAGGTAAATCTCGGTATAAACATCTTGGTCGTGCCGGCAGTCCTGCATATAATGATGCTGTAACAGCGATGGTAAGACGTGCCAAAATTGATGCCATTTCTCGTGTCATTAACTCCATTAAGCAAGGTTGGGTTGATTTATACGAGGAAACTGAAAAACCCTCAAACAACTCTTGATACATTCGCGTAATATTTCCGCGAATTAATTCCCGAACCATACACCCAACCACTCTCAATCCCTCAAATCCTTATCTTCACTTGCTTTCGGCTTATCTTAGTGCCATTCGGACATAACATCAATTCCTGCCCTGCTGATAGAGACAGTCACGCCAATTGCTTTTGGGGCTGCGTGGTTGGGATTAAACAATCTTCAGAAGCAATTCTACGAAGGTAGAGTCATCCCACCGCGTAACCTACCTGAAAAAGTTAGCTGATGAAAGTGGCAATTCTGGAAAGCCCGCAACAGTACAGATAGGGAATGCTGAAAAACCGACAGTGGTAAAGGTGCAAGAAAAAAGACATCTCCAGAAATTAGACTTTAACCTAGACAGCATCTAGATGTAAGATTCTTTTGCGGAGATGTCTATTAGATTAAGTAGCAAATACTACTAATGTAGATGTTGCTGGAAAAACTAAATGATTGGGTATACTTTCTAGCGAAGCTCACAGCAATTCACGAAGACAACCCACACATACATCGGCTGTGAAACCACTATTTAATGGCGCAAGTTTTTCGGCCCTTTGGGAGAACAATATTGACATTTTGCATCATGCCTTGGTCTTCATGGTCGAGGATATGACAGTGCAACACAAATTCGCCGATATAACGCTGGTAACGGGTGCGTAGGACAATTTTATAAGCCCCTAACTTTGGATCTGTGCCTGACGGTAGCGGACTTGGAATTAGGGTTTTTATCCAGAGGGTGTCTTTCCAGACACCGCTCAGCCCTTGATATTCTGGATCTGCTTTGCATCCATCTATAGGTTTCTTGTCTTTATCAAAGCAGCCTGCGTCGTCAACCGCATTTGGCAAACTGACATCCTTACCATTCGGGTCAGTGATTTTGACGATCTGGAAAGGGTTGACATGGATGTGGAACGGATGGCTAGCGAAGTTCGACTGCAAAGTCCATTCATCGACATCACCTAGCGTTAGCACCCGGTCCATACGGTTAGGATCGTAAGGATGGAAACCATTACCATCTATACTGTTGCTGACCTGGAAGCCTTCTTGGCTAATGGTGAAAGCCAGTTCCTGCATCCCAGTGACCTCTTCATCTTTGATGTCAGGATGGGGAGTGAAGGAAGAGAGTTTTAGCCCATCTTTGAGATCGGACACAACCTTGTCCTTAACC
>DATNQL010000647.1:0-1838 GCA_036704025.1 Stenomitos sp. | reverse complement strand
TATTGAAAACCTGAACAAAGTGAGAAATTAAAGAACTACTTTTATGGCTCATTTCAGTTGCACCGATCTGGGTAAAAGCGACCCCATTGATATAGTTATGTTTTTGTTAAAGTATCGGCTATAGAAGCCAATCATCCTTTTGATTCAGTTATTTCAGAAATTCAAAAAAGAATCTAAACCTCATTGATTTGAGGATGAAAAAAGTTTTCTGATCGTTTTTATTTTGAGTGATGATATATAGCAAAAGGTAGATTTTTTTACGGTTACATGGTCGCTTGAGCCGTTTAATCTGTCCTAATCTTGATGGCACAAGCTATACTAGTTACCCATGAAAAAACAGGATTTCGGATTTTTTTCTTAAATATTTTCACAATCGGAATATTGTCCTAAACAATTTAAACGTCTCAAGAAACTGCGATTGAATTGGCTAGAGGAAAACATCATCCTGCCACTTACCAAGGATTGCCAATTAGGGTAAAGGCCGCCCAAAATTTGGGATGGGACAGCGTTTGATTCCCCAGCTTGGCTAGTTCTGGCGGTAACGGAACTTTCTGACTCGGAGTGATTAATTGACCATCCTCCAACTTCACTTCTCCCCTAAGCATGGCTACCTGTGCTCGTCGCAGAGCCTCGGCCTTAATGGGGGCTTGTTGCAGTTGCTCATAAAACTCCGTCATGAGTGCCATGGTTCCTTCATCACTGATAAACGATAAACTCGCTAGGGCTGACTTAACCCCAGCTTGGACGGCTAAACCCGCAAAACCCAACTCCACATCTTCATTACCCTGTGCCGTTTTACAAGCACTCAACACTAGTAACTCCACAGGTGGATCATTCCAGCCCAATTGCCGGAGTTGGTTCAGGCGCAACTTCGTGTCCGATAACTGGATATAGGAGTTGCTCGGTTCCCCCGGTTGAAAGAAGGCATGGGTGGCAAGGTGAACAATGCCAAACGGTTTTTGGCGGCGTTGCGCCTTGAGATTCGTCAGCGTAAAGTCTTTATTGAGGAACGATTGCCCTTTCCATAACGATGTAATTTGAGACAACTCCACAGGCACAGCGGGTAAAGGAGCTTGGTTGATAAATTTTGAGGCTCCCATGGCTAGGACTTGGCTGTCTTTGATGTCTTTGTAGCGGGCATCCGTTAAGCTCAGACTTGGCATCAAGCTAACGCTATACTTTTCTACCAGAAAGCCTTGACCATCATGAAGGGCGCTCATGGGGATGGAACGTAGTCCTGAATCCATCACGAAGACAAGGTTCTGGATGCCAAGGGCTTTCAAATCGGCCTCTAGCGGAGCAACCAACCACTGGTACATGTTTTGGGCAGGAGGAAGGTATTCCGAAGAGCGACTGGTGATGTCGGTGAGTTCACGGCGTAATTGCTCCGCCACCTTCAGTACTGAGGAACGTGTTGTCCCAGGCACTCGCTTGCGAATGGGTTTGCCGTCTGGGGTGACCAGGATTAATTCTAGCGAGTCACTCTCTTGGCGTGGTCTATCCAATTCATGGAGATGAAGTCCCATATTTGGGGAGGCTTGAGCATTTTCAGTGGCCTGAGCAGCCAAGGTTGAAGGAACAAATACGGCATAGATGATGGCTGGCTTCACCCGTGTGGCACTTTCGATGCGACGTAGACTATTTTGAGCATCGGCGAAAGTGATGTTTTTTGTTTCGCCTAGGCTGAGATATTGCTTAAATTCTTTGGTAAATAGCTGATCGACAGTCGCCACAGAGTCATTCAGCTCAACTGATAGTGGCGGTGGTGGTGCAGAAGTGAGTAAGGGGGGTGATGCATAAGGTAGTGCGGGTTGTGAGGCGGGTTGCGGCGAAGGGGG
>DATNQL010000646.1:0-1870 GCA_036704025.1 Stenomitos sp. | reverse complement strand
GGGGTGACACGGGACTAGATATTCGAGAAGATTTAGACATCCTGAAGAGGTTACCGGGAGCGAACGTTACCTTCCTGGAAAAACCAGAGCGAGACAAGCTCAATGAAAAGCTGTGCGATCGCGCTTGGGATATTCTGTTTTTTGCAGGGCATAGTTCGAGTTCGGGAGGAGATAATAGCAGCGTTATTCAACTCAATGATGCCGATAGCTTATCTCTCTCTCAGTTGAAAAATGCCCTCAAAAAAGCGATTAAAAATGGATTAAAACTAGCTATCTTCAATTCCTGTGATGGGTTAGGATTAGCCCGTGAACTGGCGGATTTAAGAATTCCTCAGGTGATTGTGATGCGGGAACCCGTGCCCGATCGCGTAGCGCAGAAATTTTTGCGGTACTTCTTGAACGATTTCTCCAAAGGGGAATCGTTTTACATGGCGGTACGACAGGCGCGTGAAATGTTACAGGGAATGGAAGGTGAATTTCCCTGTGCCTCTTGGCTGCCAATCATTTGCCAGAATCCCAACGAAAAGTCGCTCAAATGGCCTCAAAATCCTATTTTTAACGTGCGAAAGCACATACATCAGCTTTGGCGATCGCACAAGGTAGCCGCTTTAACAGGGGGAGTGCTGGCAACAGCTATTGCAGTAATTATCGGCTCTCAATTCATTTCTTCTTGGGTTAGTTCTGCTCCTCCGCCTCCAATTCCAACTCCTGCGATCGCAACTCGCATCAGTTCGGGAGAGCGACTTCTGATGAGTCAACATACCAACCCCGACAAAGAGAAGGGAATAAAAGCCTTTTCGACTGGGAAATTTGATGATGCCATCAAGTACTTTAGATACTCGCTGCGGAAAAATCAAAATGACCCAGAAACTCTGATTTACCTCAATAATGCGATCGCTGAACAAAATGCAGCGCTGAATATGGGTCAAACGCTGAAAATTGCAGTCAGCGTTCCCATCGGTAGAGAGTCTAATGTGGCTCTCGAAGTTCTGCGTGGGGCTGCTCAGGCTCAGAGTGAATTGAATTGCACGCTTGAAGAAATTTCGCGTGCGATTAAAGATGTTTCAAGTAACCTGAATTGCCGAGGCGGCATTCAGGGAAAATTGTTACAGATCGCCATCGCTAACGACGAAGATAATCCTGAAATAGTCGAACAAGTTGCTGAAGTTCTAGCAGAAAATGAGGATATCTTAGGGGTTATCGGTCATTATTCGAGTGATAGCACCTTAAAAGCAGGAGACGTGTATGAGGCTAAACGACTCGTTGTCATTTCTCCCACCAGTACGGCTGTCAATCTATCTAATTTCAGTGAGTGGGTTTTTCGCACGATTCCCAGTGACGCAAGCGCCGCCAAAAACCTCGTTAACTACATGGTTAACCAGCTTAAAGCCACCCGAGCCGCTGTTGCTTATCACCGCAACAGCACGTATAGCGAGTCTCTCAAAAACGAGTTCCGAAAACGGCTTCCTTCGCAGAAATTTGTGGCGGAGTGCGACTTATCTCTAGGAAACTTCAGTGCAGGCGACTGCGTGAATCTCGCTAAACAAAACCAAGCCGAAGTGTTGCTGCTAGTTCCCGGCACCAAGGATTCTTTGGAAAAGGCATTTCTTGTTGTCAATAGCAATAATGGAGCTTTGCCGCTTTTGGGTGGAAGTGACACGTACAACTCAAGAGCGCTCAAAGATTCGGGGGAGAAAGCGGCAAAGGGGAAGATGGTAATTGAAGTTCCCTGGCACAATCCTGGTTCTGAATTTGCGCGAAACGCTGAAGAGTTTTGGAAAGGAGCTGTAAACTGGCGAACGGCAATGGGATACGACGCGACTCAAGCAATGGCTGAAGGGTTGAGGAGGATGAACGGGATTCCCAGTCG
>DATNQL010000645.1:0-6294 GCA_036704025.1 Stenomitos sp. | reverse complement strand
AAAAGACGGGGGGATGTGGTGATGCAATTTCAATGATGGTTGGCGTAGTCATGGGCTTTCTTGGCTTTCACACCTCAGAGGGAGTTCGTTTCAACTTCTGGCAACAACCATGAAGTTAGGCGTAATGGTGTCAAGCGTTACAGAAATTTACAAGATCCTGTAATTGTCATGGCACCTTGGATATACGCCATCTTCAGTTTTGAAGAGGTATAAAACTATGTTTCACAATCTAGGAATGGTGCTGGGATTGCACAGCACACAATTCTGGCTGGCAAAAGTTCAAGTCGCTCCGAGGGTCACTCAGCCAGTTAACCCCCCAACAGAGGCAGCACTGGTCTTTTCCGCGCCTCAGTTTCTGATGGCTTTGGTTGCTGGGGTACTGATGGCCTTTGCCTTCCAGTTTCTATTAACGAATTTCACCCTAGCGGCGGGAATTGCCTCTGGTGAAAATCCAGTGGATGCTGATTCCGATGATAGCTGGGGTCATGCCGTTCGCGAAGTTGAATCGAAGGTCGGGTTATGGGCGTTAATAACCGTCAATATAGCGTTATTTATCGCTTGTTTTCTGGCGGTGAAATTGACTCTGATTAATAGTGTGACCTTGGGAGCCATTACTGGCGTTGTCATCTGGTCAGCCTACTTCTTGCTGCTTTTGTGGGTGAGTTCTACGGCGATTAGCTCCTTAGTGGGTTCTGTGGCTAGCACGGCGTCTTCAGGCTTGCAAGGAGTGATGGGTATAGCCGCCACCGCTTTGGGTGGAAGGGCTGTGAACGCTCAAGTGGTGAATACGGTAGAGGCATCAGTAGCCGCCGTTCGTCGCGAATTGAGTTCGGCGGTTGACCCGACGCGTGTTCGGGATACGGTGCAAGACTACATCGCCGATCTGCAACTGCCAAAGCTAGACCTGAAACAGATTCGCAATGATTTTGAGAGGTTGCTGACGAGTTCAGAATTGCGATCGCTTACGGATAGCGATGTTCTGCAAAATGTGAACCGTCAGACGTTTGTGGATTTAATCAGCAGTCGTACAGACTTATCCAAACAAGACGTTAATCGAATTGCCGACCAACTCGAAGGCGCTTGGCAGCAAGTATTAGGGGTGCAACAAAAAGCCGATCCCCAATCCCAATTGCTCAACTTCCTTCAGTCAGCTACCCCCCAAGAACTCACCTCCGCTCAGCTTGGCGATAAGCTGGGACAACTGGTTGGAGTCGGAGCGAGTAAAGCAGAGAACGGGAATGGCTCCAATGGCGGGAATGGCAATAGCTTGATGGAGCAAGGCTTGCAACTGGGTATCAGTGCGCTACTGGGTAGAGTCCTGTCGCGGACGGATTTGTCTGATGTCGATGTGGAAAAAATTTCCAGCCAGTTGCAACAGTTCAAAGAACAAGCGACAGAGCAAGCTAAACATCTTTCTTCTAAGGTGGCTGAGCAATTACCTGGGCAATCGTTTAATACGATTCAGGCCGATGTGGAAAACTACCTGTTCAATTCCAAACCTTGGCACCTGAACCGAGAGACAATTAAGCAGGAATTTAAAGACGTTATCTACGACCCGGAGGCTGCTCCAAAAGCGGTTCGGCAGCAATTAGAGAAACTGAATCGAGATGCTTTTGTGAAAGTGCTCCAATCACGGGAGAATTTTACATCTGATCAAATCGGGGATATTGCCGATCAGCTTGAAGAGATTCGTCAAGAAGTTCTGGAAACGGTTCAAGGCGCTGAGTCTGAAGAACAATCCCAAGACCTGCGGAGTCGGGTGGAAAATTATCTACGCTCAACGGGTAAAGAAGAACTCAATCCAGAAGGAATTGAGCGCGATTTTAAAGCCCTTTTGGAAGACCCGGATGCGGGTGCTGATGCGCTTTCGCATCGCTTCTCACAATTCGATCGCAATACCTTAGTCAGCCTGCTTTCTCAACGCGAAGACTTTAACCAAGAGGAAGCCGAACAACTGGTTGGTCAGTTAGAAAGCATCCGCGATCGCGTTTTGTCAGAAGCACAAAATCTACAATACCAAACGCAATTTAAAGCCCAAGAGCTAGGGCAAAAGATAGAATCCTATCTACGCAATACCAACAAAGAAGAACTCAATCCCGACGGGATTAAGCAAGAGTTGCAAACGTTCCTCGATGACCCTCAGGCAGGAGTCAAAGCGTTACGGGAGAGGCTCTCGCAATTTGACCGGGATACGCTGGTGCAATTACTGAATCAGCGTGAGGATTTGAGTGAGGAGCAGATTAATCAGTTTATCGATCAGTTTGAAGAGGTGCGCCATACTATCCTCCATGCACCGCAAGAATTAGCGGGGAATGCGAAGGAGCAGTATGATCGCATTACCAGTCAGATGGCTGAGTATCTGAGGAATACAAACCTTGATGAACTTGACCCTGAAGGGATTAAGCAGGATTTAACCAAACTTCTAGATGACCCGAAACAGGGAGCGTTGGCTCTCCGAGAACGCCTTTCTCAGGTGGATCGGGAAACCTTGGTCAAACTTCTCAGTCAACGGGAAGACTTGAGCGAGGAGCAAGTCAATCGGATTATCGATCGCGTGCAAGATAGCATCCGCCGCATTACAAAAGCACCACGACGCTTGGCAAGCCGTGCCAAGAGTACGGTACAGGATGTACAATCCAATTTTGAAGAATACCTGCGGAATACGAACAAAGAAGAACTCAATCCCGAAGGTATCAAACGCGATCTCAAACAGTTGTTCAACGATCCGCAAGAAGGGTGGAAGAGTGTGAGCGATCGCCTCTCCCACTTTGACCGAAATACACTGGTTTCTCTGCTGTCGCAACGGGAGGATATTTCGGAAGAAGAAGCCAACCGAATTGCAGATAATATTGAGTCTGTCCGTCATCAGTTTGTCGAACAAGCTCAAGCCATTCAACACCAAATGCAATCGGTGATTGATGGCGTTTTTGGCAAAATTCGCCATTACCTCAACTCCCTTGACCGTCCCGAACTCAATTATGAGGGGATTAAGCGCGACTTCCGCAAGCTGTTTGACGACCCAGAGGCGGGATTTGAAGCACTGCGTGATCGCTTGAGCCAGTTTGATCGGAATACTTTGGTTGCTGTTTTGAGTTCCCGTGAAGACATTTCCGAGGCCGATGCTAATCGAATGATCGACCAAATTGAAGGGGCACGGGATAGTGTATTGCACCGTGCTGAACGACTGCAAGAGGAAGCTGAAAAGCGGGTAAAACAGTTGAAGCACACGGCTAAGGCGCAAATGAAAGAAACCCGAAAAGCGGTTGCAACGGCGGCTTGGTGGCTCTTTGGTACAGCGCTTACTTCAGTGGGTGTAGCGGCATTTGCTGGAGTCATGGCGGTACGAGGTCTAGCCTTTTTGGGTTAATACTTTAACAATTCCCTTGTGAATTTTAGAACTTAAGCCTCCTGAATGGGGGGCTTTTTCTTTTACTGTGGAGTGATTGTCTCAATGGCAAAGAGTTGCGTTCCCATCAAATTGCGAGTCCTACTTCAGAAACGCAACTGCTGACTGTTATGGTTTTCTGATCAAAAACAAATTCGCTATAGTCGGCTAAGTTATCGAGTCCTAAGAGATTCAGAAGAATTTCAATGATTAACCAGAATGTGATTTGAACGAATATCTTTTGCCACTGAGTTTTCATATTAGCTGACCTCCTTCATCTATGCGCTTGAGGTCTTAATTTGCGCTTTCTGATTGTGTTAGAGATAGTAGATGAGATCGCCTATAAATCTTGCTAGAAGCCACGACCTCTAATCCCACTACACGCTATCTCTCCTTGGGTCTAGCTGGAATCAAGAAATTTACTGAATTTTTAGGCAAAAAACTTATAGATTTAAGGGAAATTACGGAGAAACTTTAGGGGTGTCTTATCTCAAATACTTAAATGTTTGCGACAAATCACTCTCCGCGTCCCGCGTCTCCCTGTCCCCGTGTCAATCATCTGTAGCAAACTTAAGGAGAAACGATATTAGGTAGGAGCGATCGCGAACTTCTGATCAAGGGGGTAGTCAACCCAGATTTAGTACGATTACCCTTAATCAAAGCGATGTGCAATCAACACTAGATAAACTTTTATAAAATGCCTGTTCCAACCAACAGGATCTAAGGTAAGACTAAGCTTAGGCATCTGTTGGACAATTCATGACCCATAAGGCGAAAAAATGCCCTGATCTAGGAGATTGTCAGTTCATCATTGCCATCACAGAATTGATGCCCAAGTCCCTGAGCATCCCACCTCATCTCCACATCCAACTTAAATGTCGGCAGGGGTCGCCCGTTATACCCGCAGGGTTAGCGGGGGAGAACGTCACAAACTGGAAACTCGCTAGCAATTACCTCAAAAATACCGACACAGTCACTCGCCATTCTTAGCTCAGACTGCCATTATCCTGCCCATAGGCTTGCCAAGCCAAGTCTACCAATCCGTTAACGATCGCAGCGGCAACCACCGAACTTCCCTTACGTCCTTCAATCCGAATATGAGGAATCAAAGAGTCTTTCAGACGATCTTTGGCTACATCAACATCAACAAACCCCGAAGGTGTCCCAATCACTAACGCGGGTTTTATCTCCTCCCCCTCGATTAACTCAATCAGCGCCGTCAATGCGGTCTGAGCCTGACCAACCACAAAAATTGCTTCTGGATAACGTCTGGCTAAGGTTTGAATGCCCCAAGCGGCTTGTGTCTTCTCCTTTTGCGGACGCGTCAGCGCTTCCATACTGCAATACACAGGATTAGCAAAAGTATTTTGAATGTGAGGGGTGATCCCCACCTGCACCATTGGAACATCGACCACTATCGTAGTTCGAGCCGCTAAAGCAGCCGCTCCCGCCTGTAAGGCGCGCTCAGAAAACCGAATGAGAGACAGATATTCAAAGTCAGCCGTGGCATAAATGACTCGGCGCACAATCTCATATTCTGCCGCCGTAAAGATATGATCGCCGATTTCGCGGTCAATAATTGCCAGACTTTGGGCATCTGTCACATGCCATTCCATCATGTCTCTTAATCCAAATGTGATTTGTCAACTTTTAGTCCCGATCAATTTAGCGCTCACTCCCCATTGGTGTGTACAAGCGCGGGTTGAAACTCTCAATCCTAACTTCCTAGT
Source organism: Stenomitos sp. (assembly GCA_036704025.1). Classification (GTDB taxonomy): domain Bacteria; phylum Cyanobacteriota; class Cyanobacteriia; order Cyanobacteriales; family Coleofasciculaceae; genus Allocoleopsis. Next base: position 1,179 of record DATNQL010000645.1, on the reverse strand, counting down.
TTGATGAGATGCTTTCACTCTACTACAGGACACAGCCGCCGCAAATCACATTCGTCATTTTCTGCCGTTTTTCTTTGATGCGTCAAAAAAAATGCGTCTTGTTCTGATCCCTGTTGTGCAGACAAGACGCCCTACTAACTTCAATGATTTACCGAATGTTTAGGTCTCCGAGGCAGAGGATTGAGCAATGATCGGTGACAAATAAGCCACCAGGAAACCCAGGACAAAGCCGATTACGTTGCGAAAGAGTGGCAACCACTCTGAGGTGCGCGTCACCACTGGCCCAATCCCGAAGGCGATAAACAGAATGCCCCACAGGGGAGAGAAGATTAAAGCCCATTGCCAAGCAAAAATTTGTCCCTCTTTACGAGGCATGGCGGCAAATCCACAAATCAGTCCACCCAAGACGGAAGTAATGAGTGTCAAAATCCACTGTTCCCGTGGAAGACCGGGGACGACTTGGCAACCCCCCTGACGTAGACACGTTTTAATCGTGTCTAGCGAGTCAACAATCGCTCGGTTTTCGCCATTTTCGCGGACATAGTAGAGGTTGCCGAATCGGGTTTGTAACTCAACCCAGAAGGTGCGGGGCAAGAATTGATATAGGTCGTCCCCAACGTTGAAACCCAGAATATTACCGCCTCGTGAGTCAGCAATGAGTAAAACACTTTTATCGTTAAGTCCCCAAAAATCTTTGACCGCTCGACCCGGTGTGCGGTCGTATTGAGTTAACACTCTCAGTTTCCAGCCGGTTTCAGTCTCAAAATTCTCCAGATCTTGGACCAGTTCCTCTTCCTGAAGGGTTGGGAGAAAGTTAGCCAAATCGATGACGGGTGTTTGAGTATTGGGCAGTAACTCAGGATTATCGAAAGCCTGCGCGGCTGGTGCGATCGCCCAAACTGAAACGGCCAGGAAAAACGCGGCTAGGGATACCAGAAGTCTCTTGGGAAAAAAGTGCTGCATTGTGGATTTTATCAAACTCAACAAGTGTGGACACTAAAGGGAGGGTTTAAACGACGGATTAGGTCAAACTCATAATTTCTTTACACTTGTTTACTTTAGTCTAAGAATAGGGGCGATCGCAAAGCCTTGAGGGACTAAGTGCAGTCATCCTCACCCCACGACTCTCTACAGGCGTCGCAATCACCCAAAAGGCAGTGTCCCTTGGAAGCCATCGAA
>DATNQL010000644.1:0-5990 GCA_036704025.1 Stenomitos sp. | reverse complement strand
ACCCACTTTGGTTTTAATGAATCCAGTAGCAATCTTGCCTTCATCTGTGGCATCCGCACGATAAGCGCTGCCATTAAAGACATAAATCGCCTCACCTGAAATCATATCTTTACTACAGTCATAGATAAAGTCTGAGTCTAATAGTCTAATACGGCGGAGCTTCTCCTCTTTCAAGCCACTTAATAGCTTGATATCATTCCCATGGCTTGTATGACAGTTCAGACAAAGATAGAGAATATTATGGGGGCTATGACAGCGCGATTTTGCCCAAGGTTGAATATGAGCATACTCATAGTGAGGCTGTTGCGTTTGACATAGCGCACAAACTCCTTGCGCTTCATATTTCAGATACCGCTCAATATGCTTTGGTATTGAACTCCTGCAATCACCAGGCCACTGTGCTTCCAGATGACTACGAAAATCTTGTACTTCGTCTATCGAAAATTGATAAGCAGCAGAGCCTGTATTTACAGCCTTGAGCTTTCTCTGATTGAATCCATAGCTAACAAAGTCTCTAACGAGGAACTCTGGCACTCCTAGAATAATGCTCGCTTCATACATATCGACAATGCTCATACACAAGCCTCGTTAGCTACCAATCCATGAGATAACATTATTAGACCTCTCCGAAAATCAGTCTGAAACCATTGTGCTGCTTAAGTTAAAACCTAATTTCTGGAGATGTCTACTGAACCGTGATACGAGTACCAGCAATTCGGGGACACCCCCCACAGCTTCCCGGTGTGCGAACAATCAGCGTACTAATGTCAGTCAGAGTTTGCATAATCTACTTGCTGAATCTTGCTCTGATCGTAGCTTGTTGAGCTATTATCAAGTGTGATCGCATCTTCCCCCCTTTTCGCAGCAGTCCTCAAACTGGCTTTAGCTCCAGACTACGCCACAAGTACCACGAAGCAATACTGCAATAGGGCTTCCACTTTTCTCCAAAACCTTCTGTAGTCTTGCGATCTGGAAGTGCCTCAAGATTGTAGAGTTTCCGAATGCCTGCACGTACACCCAAATCATCCACAGGCAAGACATCCCACCGCTTGAGACGGAAAATCAGAAGCATCTGCACAGTCCAACGTCCGATACCTTTGACCCGCGTCAGAGTCTTGATAATCGACTCATCATCCATGACTTCCAACTCCTCAAGCGTGGGTAATCCGGCGATCGCATGACGTGCCAAATCTTTGAGGTAAGCAATTTTGGGGCGCGAAATCCCCACGCCACGGAGAACTTCATCTGGCGTGTCGAGGACATCTTGTGCCGAAGGGAACTGAGTGTCCGGGTAAAGCTGGAGAAACCTTGCGTGGATAACTTTAGCCACCTTAGTAGAAAGTTGTTGGTGGAGAATTGACCGGGATAGGCAAAAGAACAAATCTCCCTCTAACTCGTGCTGATTCAGTTGACACGCACCAATTCGGTCAATGAGTTGTCCCAGGATGGGATCGGAATCCTTGAGAAAGTCAGTAGCTATCAAGTAATTCATCAACACTGTCAGTAGAAACGCAGAAGCTGTCGTAACCAACACTGCGGTAATTAAACCCAGTGAAACCCAATGCAACTTCTTCACCCTAACGTTACCCGGAAAAAATGCCTGTATTAAAATTTATTAAGAAAGCTCATGCGCTCGACAAAGACCAAGGAGTACCTGTGACTAGCCAGACCAGCCTGCAAGGGGATATAGGTGACGCTGTTGAACAACTTAAAGAGGAAGAGAAAGAACTCTTCCAATGGACAAAGCAGTGGTATCCAGTAGCCGTTGTAGAGTTCCTAGACCCCTCTCGTCCCCATGCCATGCAGTTGCTAGGAAAGGATATTGTCTTGTGGCGGGATGGCTCTCGTCAATGGCGTTGCTTTGAAGATTTTTGTCCCCATCGACTAGCCCCACTTTCGGAAGGGCGCGTTGAGTCGGATGGCACCCTTTTATGTGCCTATCACGCTTGGCGCTTTGATTGTGAGGGGAACTGCGTTAGCATTCCCCAGTCCATAGATAAGCAGACTGAGGCAAAGCACTGCTCAAACAAAAAATCCTGTGCTGTTACCTATCCGACGCAGGAACGTCAAGGTCTTTTGTGGGTATGGGCATCCTCAGGCCAAGAGGCACAAGTTGAAAGTCAATTAAGGACACCGCGAATTATTCCAGAACTTGAGGAAGACTCGGACAAGGTAGTAAAGCTCTCTTGGAATATCCGTGACCTCCCCTATGGATGGGACTTTTTCATGGAGAATATAGCCGATCCTGCCCATGTCCCTGTCTCTCACCACGGTATTGTTGGCAGTCGGTATAAGGATGCCAAGTACTACGACATGCCTAACATCCGGGAGATGTCTACTCAGGAAGGATTCTCTTTTGCAATCACACCTACGGCTCCAATCATTGAGCAAGCGGTTCACGACTTTCAACCGCCAAGTCATATGAGAATTGTCTCAACGTTTAAAGGTGGTGGGAAACTTATCCTAGCTTTATACGCCAGCCCAACTCGTCCCGGATGGTGTCGTCATATCGGATGCCAGGTATTTGTGAAGGATGAGGCGGGGAAGAAACCACCAGGGTTGGGATTTTTTGCGCTACCGATGCCAGCCTGGTTAACTCATGTGTTGGCGTCTCTGTTCCTGCATCAGGATGCGGTGTTTCTCCATTACCAGGAAAAGATTCTAGCCAAACGGGGCAAGGACAGATGGCTGGATGCCGTCTATACGCCCAATCCCCAAGACAAGATGGTGATTGCGTTTCGTCAATGGCTCTCCAAAAGAGCCGGAGGCGGTATCCCTTGGGATGCAGGATGTAATTCCGAGCTGCTATCAGCGGAGCGAGACAAGCAGAAATTGTTTGATGTGTGGGCAACCCATACTCAACATTGCCAGGTTTGCCAGGATGCCCTGAAAACTATTAACCGTCTCTCTGTGTTGGCTTATGTGGCTGCGGTAGGGTGTTTTGCTCTAGGCGTGATGGTGGATGCACGAGCTGTGGCGATGAAGGTAGCGGCAGCGTCTATAGAACAAACAGCAACCTCTGTTTTAACTGTTGTCCCTCCTGTCGGATTTTGGTTAGCGCTATTGAGTGCTATCCTACTTGCACTGGTAGGATACCTACTTAAGAAATTCAGTCGGCTCTTCTATGTTTATGAGTTTGAACACGCTCACAATCACTGATATATCACGAAGATTGTTCATTGCTCATTGAACTGAACGGAAGCTATTAGCACCCAATATTTGTATCAGGCACTTCGTGAAATGGTATTAGTTGCAAGCTGAACGTAGACACCAGTGCGATCATAATCGACGGTACGGTGAATCTTCGTCGTTTAGGGGTTTCGGGTCAGGAGGAAGTTGCCTTTGCCCAGCTAGAGGAGGAGCTTTCTAACCATCAAAATCACTGGGTAGTTGCAAGTTGAGCTAACGTAATCAGAACTGACGAGCGCTCGCATAAAATCACATAGATGAGAGATCGCCCAACTCCCCAGAAAGCATTTTCTGTTCACTAACTGCATCAAAACTTACACAGCTGTCATAAGCGATCGCACTTCATCCTGTTGTCTGACCCAATCGAGTGAACCGATAGGGTGAAGTTTAATCCCTACTGTGCAGCCTACTTTAATCTTCATAACCCTATTCACGATAGCCCCATACGTGGGATTTCACGTACTCCCTTCGCCAGAAGCAAGCTATATGGCTCGATGAACTATGAACCATAAATTATAAACATTGTCGAATCCTCTAATGTAGTATATCCTGTAATATGGATTCTCTTGATTTCAGATCCAGACATGAGATAACGACACTACACAGAAAGCTAAGAAAGAATCGTTTACAGGATGGCAGCGCAGACGTACCAAACACAAGATAAGGTTCTGCCGCCAATAATTCCTGTGTGAGCCTTTTCAACATTTCATAACTTGGAGGTGGTCAATATGCCACAACAGCCTTATTTATTGGCTGAGGGCTTGACGTATGAACTTCCGCCCGATCGCACACTATTCAAAAACGTGCAATTAAGCCTTGCTGTAGGCGATTGCGTAGCGCTTGTCGGTGCGAATGGAGTTGGGAAATCGACACTGCTGCAAATTTTGGCAGGACAGATCGAGCCTAGCGCTGGTTCGGTTTGGCGCAATAGCTCGATCTACTATTTGCCCCAAATCAGCACGATTCGACAGCAAATCAAAGCGGATACGGTGCAAAATTTCCTGTTTTCCATTTCGGATGAGTGGTGGAAGATTAGCGACATTTTGGAGACACAGTTCAACACAACCCTGGATTTATCTTTAGCGATCGCTTCTTTAAGTGGTGGTGAACTGACGAAGCTGTTTCTGGCGATTGGGTTGTCCCAACAACCCAATGTCCTGCTGCTGGATGAACCGACTAATCACATGGATTATCTGGCACTGGAGGAACTATCGCAATTCCTCAAGCAGTTCGATGGTGCATTTGTGATTGTTTCTCACAAGCCTTTCTTCCTTGATCGCGTTGTTGATACGACTTGGGAATTAACGCCTAATGGGGTGAGTGTATACGGTGGAAATTTCTCGTTGTATCGAGAGTTCAAACAAGCAGAATTAGAGGCAAAATTGCGATCGCATGAAGTGGCAAAAAAAGAACTCAAACGAGCCAAAGCTGCTGCCATGCAAGAGCAGCAACGCGCCGCCCAATCTCGGAGAAATGGTCGGCAAAAATTTTTAAGTGGCAGCATTGACAAAATGGCAGCCGGAGGATTAAGACGAAAAGCTGAAGTGACGGCTGGAAAACTGAAGCAGAAACATGAGGCAGCTATTTCAGATGCTGATCAAAAAGTGGTCGAGACAAAAGTTAGAATCAATAAAGCAACAAGTATTCAGCTTGAACAAATCAGTCAAAAGCACAAAAATCTCATTGAAATTCAGGGGGCGAATCTCTGGATTGCTAATCGCCTGTTGATCGAGAACATTCAATTCCATTTGGCTTCTGGGGATCGAGTTGCGATCGCTGGAGCAAATGGTTCCGGTAAATCTAGCTTGGCAAAAGCAATTCTCAACAGGGAAGGAACACACGCCTTTCTAGAATCTGGTAAAGTATTAGTTTCTCCCTCGATGAATGTCGTGTATCTCGATCAAACCTATGAATTGGTGAATCGGGATTTCACAATTCTGGAGAATATGCAAGCCGCGAGTCCGGGGCTAGAGTATCAACTTATCCGACAGCAGCTTGGACATTTTCTCTTCTTCAATGATGATGTTTATAAATCGGCATCGGTGTTAAGTGGAGGGGAATTAGCCAGATTGGCACTGGCAATGCTGGGCATCTCCAAAATCGATTTGCTGATTCTGGATGAACCAACGAACAATCTGGATATTCCCACCGTGGAGCAGATGGTGGAAGCGGTGAATGAATATCACGGTGGACTTTGGGTGATTTCCCACGATTTAGATTTTCTCAGCCGTATTCAGATTACGGATTCGTATTGGTTGCGTGATCGCACGCTGCAAAGAACAAATTATTTACCGGATGAGACGGAGGAATATTATGAGGAGTTAGTCGATCGCCTGCATCGGGTGTGTTGATATAGCAATCTGATTGGAGTTGTAAAATAATCGTGGTGCGGCATACAAACAAGATATCCGCGCCACAATTAAATCACTGCCGCTCGAAGACAAAAATGATTGAGATAGGTTTGTTGGTTACTGGATGACACGGTTCTCGCAAATTCAGTAATCGGTAATTCCGGGCATGGAACTCCTCTATCCATGATTCAACGGTTCGGAAGTACCAGGGAGCAGGATGAAACGTCTCATCTCCGATTCCTTGCCACGCAGTTTCCCGCCATCCTGAAGCATAGGCAATATCACCACAAGCGATGATAGGGTGAAGTGTTTGGACAACGATTTTGCCGTGTTCTTCTAACAGGCACAGTCCAGCAGAGGCAATGTAAGCAAGATCGCGTTGCCCAAGAATCGAGAAGTTACAAATAAGGCAAGAAAAATGAACTGTATCACCGAATTTATGCGGAGTCA
>DATNQL010000643.1:0-5201 GCA_036704025.1 Stenomitos sp. | reverse complement strand
CTTCTAGATTTTTAAGCATATAAAACTGCACTTGTAAAGAGCCTGGTTCCGTTGGGTTAGGATACAGCCTGAGAATGCGTGGACGGTAGGGTTGATCGAGGTTAACAATATTAGCCTGTTCCGCAAATAAGGTTAGGCTGTCTTCGGTAAACAAGGGTACCGGTCGCAGCCACAGGCGGAGGTGCACATACCAAATGGGTTCAGCAAGGGCTTGTTGTCGATTATCAAACTCACCGGCCATGTAGCGTGCTAGGGCAATCAATTCAGCAGAATAGGTCATTCGGGTAGAAGGTAAAAAGATAGACGTTAGTTAGGCATTAGAACGGTCGCAGATTAAGAACTTGATTCATACCCTGGTTTCAAGGCTCTGCGATCCCGGATTGTATCTCATCACCTCCCTTTCGGTTCTCTTCACCTTGGCAAACGTGTCCTTAAGCGAGACAATGGTTTTACGTCCTCCCTTACAGTCTGCTTTGTGAATAACCTTCGCACAGTCTCAGATACGAAACGAGACTTTTACAACCATCACACCCGCCCTGTTAATTCGATCTTCCGACGGGTGGTCGAAGAGTTGATGGTCGAGATGCATTTGCTGTCGGTCAATGTTGATTTTCACTACGAACCCATCTATGCGTTGGGGGTTGTGACATCCTTTAACCGCTTCATGGAGGGCTACCGACCCGAACGAGATAAAGCTTCCATTTTTGATGCCCTGTGTCAGGCGGTGGGGAACAACCCAGAACAGTACAAGCAGGATGCTCAATGGCTAGAGTCTATGGCAGAGCGTGTCACAGGGGAAGAATTAGTGTCCTGGTTAAGCGCACCAAGACCCCAAGATACCTTAGGGGATTTGTATGCCACAGTCGCCGCGATCGCGGAAAATCCTAAATTTAAGTACAGCCGCCTGTTTGCGATTGGTCTCTATACGCTCTTAGAAAAAGCGGATTCAGAGTTGGTTCAGGACGAAAAGCGGCGGACTGAGGCTCTAAAGAAAATTAGTGATGGCTTACACCTGCCCGAAGAGAAGTTGCAAAAAGACCTAGAGTTGTACCGCAGCAACCTGCAAAAAATGGAACAGGTGCGACTTGTGATCGAAGACGCCATTCAGGCCGATCGCAAAAAGCGGGAAAAACGACTTCAGGATCAGAATCAAGCGGCTACTTCTGCGAGCGATTCTCAAGAATCTACACCCGGTGTGTAACTCTCCTAAATCTTCTCAGTCCTCCGAAACCAAGCTAGGAGGCGGCTCAGGAGTTTGGAGATAGAGAGTCGTGCAAAAGACCGCTAACCTCTAAACCACGCCTTGTAATCGTTGGATAATCTGTTCAGCCGGTAAGACCCCTTCAATCCGATCAACCGGCTGACCATTTTTAAACAGCACTAAGGTTGGCAAAGCATGAATTTGATACTGCGATGCTAGCTGAGGATATTTATCGGAATCAATTTTAACGACTTGTAAGCGACCCTTAAGCTGAGCGTTGACTTGATCCAGGATGGGAGCCATCATCTGACAGGGACCACACCAAGTGGCATAAAAATCCACTAATACAGGTACATCTGAGCCAGAGAGTAGATCTTCAAAGCTACCGAACTGCTTCTTAACCGCCATAGAAAAAAATTCCTCTCGTTAGGGTTTCTGCTCGATTCTAGTGCAAAATTCTGAGAGCTGAATGAGTCGATATTTCAAGAGGAATTTTTCATGGAAGACTTACAAACATCTTCACTACGGTTACAGGATCGCGTGGCTATCATTACGGGAGCGTCCCGTGGGATTGGTCGAGCAACGGCCTTAGCGCTGGCTGCTGAGGGAGCCAATGTGGTGGTAAACTACGCCAGTTCCAGTACTGCCGCTGAGGACGTGGTAAAGACGATTACTGATGCTGGGGGAAATGCGATCGCACTTCAGGCGGATGTCTCTAAGGTTGATCAGGTAGACACTCTTATCAATCAAACCTTAGAAAAGTTGGGTCGTGTTGATATCCTCGTGAACAATGCAGGCATTACCCGCGACACCCTACTGCTGCGGATGAAACCCGAAGACTGGCAAGCGGTGATTGATCTGAACCTAACGGGTGTCTTTTTGTGTACCAGGGCGGTGAGCAAAATCATGCTCAAGCAGAAGTCTGGTCGCATTATCAACATTACATCGGTGGCAGGGCAGATGGGCAACCCCGGTCAGGCGAATTACAGTGCAGCGAAGGCAGGTGTGATTGGATTTACCAAAACGGTCGCGAAGGAGTTGGCAACTCGTGGTATTACGGTGAATGCAGTAGCACCGGGATTTATTGCCACAGATATGACCAGTGGTCTGAAATCCGATGAAATTCTCAAATACATCCCCTTAGGTCGTTACGGGGAACCTGAAGAGGTGGCTGGAATGATTCGGTTTTTGGCGGCTGACGCCGCCGCCGCTTATATTACTGGGCAGGTGTTTAATGTTGATGGTGGTATGGTGATGGCCTAGAGTATCGGTAGAGTAATCGCCGGAACCCCGTTTTAACTCACATCTTGCACCTTTGTCAGTAAGCCTCCATACCCGCCAAGAAATTAATGTCTTGGCTTATAGCTCAAGTCCATTGAAATGGACTGAAAGTCTTATCTAGTCGTCTTTAGACGAATGCGAGCTATGAGACAGTGGTTTTAACCACTGGCGGTTGTTGCAACTGATGCAAGATCTGAGTTAAAACGGGCTTTAGATCTGACGTCGTGCCGCTAGCGGGGTAGATCCGCTTCACGCGTAGCGTTCCCGCAGGGTATGGTACTTTAATTCAGGGCTTATGTCAGTGACATTCGTTTTCAGGCAAATGGTTGGCGAATTGTGCGATCGCATCCACTGTCAGTGCTACCTCTAGCAGTTCTTCGAGTTGATTGAGGTTAAGCGATTGTAAGCGTGTCTCTACATCTTCGGGAAGTGTGCCGAAGCGAAGGGTGAGTAAACGGAGTAATTGCGATCGCGCACCTTGTTGTAATCCTTTTTGTTCTGCTGCTTCTTCTGGTAGGGGGACAAGATTACCGGCCTCATCATAAAATCGCAACCAAACTGCTGGTTCTCGGTCTATGGTTCCTTCCCAAGTTCCTAGCCAAAAGCCGAGAGTCTGACTCCACAGCCAACCTTGCTCGTTGGGTACTATGGGCTGATAGCGGAGGTTTGCATCTAAGCACCATCCTGCAAGGGAGTTGGGGTTAAAGGGGTCGAATACGAAGTAATCTCGTGTTTTGAAGACTCGCTCGTACAGGTCTTTTTTGGCTCCTGTATCTACCTCAGCAGTGGAGGAAGACATCAATTCTACTATTACATCTGGGTAACGTCCGCCTTCGTCCCATACCACCCAACCTTGACGGGGATAGCTGCCATCGATGTCTAAGACGGCGAAAAAATCTGGCCCTCGGAAGTCTCGGTTACGCGCCTGTTGGCTGCTGTAGTAGACGAACATATTGCCACCACAGAAGTAATCGTTGCGATCTCGCCATGCTTGCTGTAGCGATCGGATTAGGGTGTTCATGGCGATGCGATGGCGGTTTGTCTCCAAGGGTTCACCGTCGTCAAATATTAAGTCAGTGGGAGGCTTGGGGGGTTCCCAGTCCAACATTTCTGTTGTCTCAATTGACATTGCACGACCCTCCCGATTTTGGGTGAGTTTATCTCATAATATTCAGGTTAAGCTGTGTTTGTTAGGAAGGGAGAATTGCTTCAATATTCTTCTGTACTTGTTCAAGTTCTTGACGCTTCTGGGCAATCCAAGCTTTTTCAGCCTGACGTTGTTCCAGTGTTTCTTTGTGAGCTTTCTCCTGCTGTTCTAGCAGGGTTTCATAAGATGAGATGATCTGCTTAATAGCTTCATCAGCTACTTCAACTTTGATATGAAAGGCTGAGGATACAATTTCATTCAAGTGCTTAGCAATCTTGTCATTAGACTCCTCAAACTTTTTTAAGCCTAACTCACAAGCTTTTTTCTTAATTTGTCCGTGAATTCTATCAGCGTCTAACATCCCTATACCAAATGATCCAGCAATAGCAGTTGCTACAGCGGTTATGATGATGGCAACAATACCAATCCCAGTAAAAACAAATAAACCAGCGGCTAAAGCACCACCAGCGCCGAGTCCACTCATCAAACCACCAGCACCACCAAAATTTGCATCAATTTCACTCATTTTGAAATTCAATTGCTGATTGAAGTTAGTATTAATTTCCTGATCAAGGAGTTTCAAGCTTTGTTGCAGTGCTTCCATTTCTTGATGGATTACTCTGTTTAACTCTTTGAGATTAGGCTTGAGAATTTCATCCCTTAGTTGATTATTGCCCCAGGTGTTTATTTCTCGTTGTAGCTCTGAACTAAATTGAGCAGCATAATCTTGGATTAGTTGTTTCTGACTCCATATATGAGAATACTTAGAATTCCATTGCTTACTTTTCTCTTCTATCCGACTACTTAATCCCCTCTTCCACTGCACCCAAGCTCCGGTAGTTTGCTGAATAGATTGCTTTTTCAGTTGGTCAGATATACGATGGATAGTTACATCACGCCCACTAGCTTCTCCAATCTGTTCCAATATTTTCTGTTTCTCTGCTTCAGAAATGTTCAGCTTGCCATCTAGAATTTCTTCAGCTTGATGTAACCCCTCCCTACTTGATTGAAGCAAACCCTTGATTTTAGTAACAGCGTGCTTGATAACAAGAGAACCACGATCAAGCGTCAGAAACTTCTCAAGGGACTGAGTGAAACTCCGAAATGCTTTGAGATAGTCATCCTCAGTCCTTTCCAAAATTGCATCCAGTGCAGCTTGAGCAGAGATGAAGTGAATGCGATTTTCCCTTGTGATAATATTTTCACCTTGCACAAATCTTTCGATTCGCTGTCGCACGTCCTGACGATCTTTCTCTCGCCGCAGCAAATCCATGAAATTGACCGCTAAGAAGAGATTTTCCGCAGGTTCATCTGCTCTTCCACCATTTAGCTGAACCTTCAACTCCTGTATCAGATCGCGTTCTCCTTGAGTTAGAGGACGCGAGGCATTCGCGAGGAAAATGACTGCATCAGTTCCCTTAATTAATTGTTGAGTAATGGCAGTCCGTTCAGGGTGTTCATTCAAACCTGGAGAATCAACAATTTCTACACCACTGCGGCATAAATCCAAATCAGGATGCTCAAAAATAATCTCTTCAATCTCAGATTGAACCAATTCATCACTGAGACTAC
>DATNQL010000642.1:0-5394 GCA_036704025.1 Stenomitos sp. | reverse complement strand
CCGACACGAGTCTCTGGGCCGGTTACCTTACGCTCAGCTCAAGTTCCAACCGCAATGACAGGACCGGCTCTGTTTAGTGATTTGGGCAATCATTGGGGGGTGGCATTCATTCAGGGCTTGGTGACACGAGGACTCATTCTGGGCTTTCCAGATGGAACCTTTAAGCCTGAAGCGAGCATCACCAGGGCAGAGTATGCAGCCATTATTGCCAAGACGTTTGATTTGCCTCGACAGCGAGGGACGGGGGCGGGAGTATTTTCCGATGTTCCGGCTGACTTTTGGGCTTCATCGGCGATTCGGGTTGCCGCCGGAATGGGGTTTATTGCTGGCTTTCCCGATGGCACGTTTCGCCCACAGCAAAATTTGACGCGGGTACAGGCGTTAGTCTCCCTGGTGAGTGGGTTGGGACTGGGGAGTGGCAATGTTAACCTATTGGTGTTCTACAGCGATCGCGCCCAAATTCCCAGCTACGCCACAGAAGCGATCGCCACTGCCACTCAACGACGGCTGGTGGTGAATTATCCCAAAACCAATCAGCTCGAGCCAATGCGTAACATTACTCGCGCGGAGATTGCGGCGTTGATTTATCAAGCCTTAGTCTCTACGGGACGAGCAGAGGCGATCGCTTCTCCCTACATTGTCAGCCCTAACCTATCCCTTCCTTCATTTACCGATATTCAGCAACACTGGGCAGATGAGTTTGTGCGTCGCCTCGCTAACCTGAACCTCGTCACTGGCTTTGCGGATGGCTCGTTTAAGCCCGATGAACCGCTCTCGCGAGCTCAGTATGCCGCCTTAGTGGTCAAAGTGTTTAACCCTACGCCGATTCGCCCCGATACCAAATTCATCGATATTCCGGCTGATTTTTGGGCTTTACCTGTGATTAGTCAAGCCTATCGTGGCGGATTTTTGTCTGGCTATCCTGACCAAACCGTCCATCCCCAGTACAGTTTGCGGCGGATCGATCTGATCGCCTCCTTGGTACATGGGCTTTCTTTACCCAGTGCGGATATCAAAGTCTTGGAAATTTACGAAGATCGCGATAGTATTCCAGCTTATGCTAAATCAGCGGTTGCTGCTGCCACTCAAGCCGGGATTGTGGTAAATTACCCCAACCCGAATCTCTTGCAACCCAAACAGGAGGCTTCCCGTGCGCTGGTGATCGCGTTTATGTATCAGGCATTAGTGAGAACTGGTCGCGTGAGTGCGATCAACTCACCTTATATTGTTTCAGGTTCAACGCAGCCGAGTTGAGGTCTGATGAGGGAGCTCCAGGAACCGGGGAAACTGTCATTTCCTGCCACAATCCACAAACTAATACCGACCATTGAGATGAGGGAGCCAACCGCAGACTCAGCCCTTGCCTATGCCGTTGCGTTACTTCAGCACTATGGGTTTGAACTCAGAGGCTACACAGCTGAAGAATTAGTGAATTTGTGGCTCCAGAACCATTCAGCCCATTGGATACGTTTAGCTGTCATTGAGGCACTCTATCAGGGACGGTATAAAGCTGTTTCTGTTGAGCAAATCTTAGCCGTCTGGGCGCGGCGCGGACAGCCCATTTATCGGTTTAACCATGAGTTTGAGCGGCTGATTAGTCGCAAACTGCCCCAAAAGCTGGCAGCATACCCGGCGACGCGAGCAACGGATCTGAACCTGGAACCGAGTCTACCGCTATTCACTCCCAGTTTATCGGAGACCCTCGACGAGAGCGTCAGGGTGGAGTCCATCCCGGAGGAGCCACTCACAACCGCCAACCCAGAGATGGTGGCACCGACAACGATGTCAGAACAAGAGGTAGCAAAGACATCCAACTCGATGGATGACGAAGGAAAAGAGGCATCCACGGATAGGGATACTCGTCCCAGCTATGATGCCAATTGGTCTCGGTGTGAGGTGAATAAACAACCCATTCATCAATTCACTCCATCGCCTGATGCTTCCGACTTTTATCTCAAGCTCAAGTCGGTTGCCGAGCAACAAGACGCTATGCCCAGTAAACTGAAGACTCTGATCAGTGAAGAGGTTGCATCCGATCCGCCTGCGTCGCATTCCGAGCAGAATTAACGGGTTCTTGTTTCGCTTTCCATCCATGAGGATAGGCTACAGGATTCTCGCCTCGATCATGTCCAGTTGATTGAGCGCTAAGCTGATGTGCAGCTAAATTGCCATAGCGAAATTGCCATAAGGGGTGTGGGGTGTGGGGTGTAGGGTGTGGAAATAGGCTTTCTTAAATGCGTCATAGCTTAATGCAATGCCATGATGGTGCATAAGGGGATAGGCAAACAGAGATAAGTACTCATTAAGAGATTATTCTTGAAGATAGGGATTGCGGACAAAGGACTAAAAACTTAAAACTGGGAACTGCAAAGGACAGGATGTGGTTTGGCGTAAGCTTTAGTTCCTAGTCATCGATCTGAAAAGTTCCTGAATGTACAGACTGATGAAAAGGCTAAACCTCCCTGTAGCCTTTCCTCTTGGTGCTGCCTCTCTATCCATCGTCTCAGCTCCCCTACACTCCATTTTTCAGATAATGGCTAAAGCTACGTCGCAAAAATTAACTTTTGCCAGGGCGCTCATGATTCAACCAGGCTTGTTACTTCAAGATCGCTACCGTGTGCATAAACTCCTGGGTAAAGGAGGTTTTGGTCAAACCTTTGAAGTGGATGATGGCGGGACTGTAAAAGTCCTAAAAATTCTCAGGGCGGATCGTTTCCAAAGCCCAGAAGGTAAAAAAAAGGCCGTCTCTCTCTTCCAACGAGAAGCTTTAGTTTTGAGTCGGCTACAGCATCCCGGCATTCCTCGGGTAGAGCCGGATGGATATTTCACGCTGGCTGACGCCAATGGTGAGCAACTGCACTGCCTGGTGATGGAGAAAATTGAGGGGTTGAATTTAAAGCAATGGCAGTCGAAACGTGGGAATCAACCCATTCCTCAAGAACAAGCGATCACCTGGTTGAAGCAGCTCGCTGATATTCTGGCTCAAGTTCATCAACAAGAACTCGTTCACCGGGATATTAAACCATCTAACATCATGATTCGGCCCAATGGGCAACTGGTCTTAATTGACTTTGGTGCGGTTCGGGAAATCACCGAAACCTTTTTACAGAAACAAAAACGCAATGCTACAGGAACTGTGATTATTTCAGCGGGTTATACTCCGCCAGAGCAAGCAGAGGGTCATGCTGTGGCGCAGTCGGATTTCTTTGCCTTGGGGCGCACCTTTGTCTATTTGTTGACAGGCAAACACCCCAATGATTTTGATAAAGACCCCAGAACCGGTCGATTGCAATGGCGAGAGAGTGCCCCGCACATTTCGCGAGAATTGGCCGATTTAATTGATTACCTGATGGCGATCTTTCCCGGAAAACGCCCTCAAACGCCACAGATGATTTTGCGTTGCCTGGAGGAGATTATCTCACCACCGCCGCTGCCCCTCCCCCCTCCAATTGTGGAACAACCGCGATCGTCGGATTCAAATCCCTCAAAGCCGAAACGATTCTTTTCTTTAATTTCCAGCTTTTTGCCTACAACCAGCACCACCTCTAACCCTTGGGCGAAAGCGAGACTCCGCCGAACCCTGACGGGACATGGGGATGTGGTGAAAGCGATTGCGATTAGCCCCGATGGTCAAACCTTAGTCAGTGGCAGTTATGACAAAACGGTCAAGTTATGGTCACTCAGCACCGGAGAAGTCCGAAGCACCCTGACTGACCATACCCAGCGCATCACGAGTGTCGCCATCAGTCCTGATGGTCAAACTTTAGCGACGGGGAGTTATGACAAAACTATCAGGTTGTGGGCACTGAGTACTGGAGAATTACTTCATACCCTGACTGGTCGTCCGGATCGAGTTCGCTACCTGGCTTTTAGTCCCAATGGCCAGACTCTGATCAGTAGTGGGGATTGGGAAATTAAAATCTGGGCTGTCCGCACTGGCAAGCTGTTGCGTATTTTAGCCGGAAACTCCAATTCAGCTCGGATTGTGGCGTTGACACCTGATGGTCATACTTGTGCCGTTGCCAGTTTGGATGGCACCCTTGAGTTGTGGAATCCCCACACGGGTAGACTGCTTCGCACGTTTTCCAATCAGTTGACCGAAATTACCTCTTTGGCCTATAGCCTGGATGGACAAGTTCTTGCCAGTGGGAGTAGTAACGCGATTTACATATGGAACCCGGCGACAGGCAAACAACTGCGAGGCTTTTCGACTCAGTCGAGTGGAACAGCGTCCATCACGTTTAACCCGGATGGTAAGACGCTGGCCTGCGCCAGTGGCAAAATCATTGAGTTGTGGAATTGGCAAACCGGAAAACGGCTATGTACGCTTTCGGGTCATTTTAGAGCTGTTGAGTCTGTTGCCTTTGGACCAAAAGGACAAATTCTGGTGAGTGGAAGTAGTGACCAGACCATCAAGATTTGGCAGCCAATGTCCTAAAAAAGTATGAAGATGAAGAATGAAAATATAATACTTGAGTCATGAATGGTCTTCACTCCGATAGGGAGGAAGTTTTCTTCTACTTCAACCTTATTTCTGATGACTATCCTCTTAATAACTTACTGGCCAAACTCAACCCTTGCCTGCTCAACAATTTCAGGGGTTACCACGTCTAACTCTGCTTCACGAGCCAATTGCTCAATTCGTTTTCGAGCTTGGACACGAACAAAGTAGGGAATATTTTTTAACATAGCTTTTGCCTCAGTTGTCCATTGCAAGGTTTCCATAAAATCAGAGCTGCTCATAATTGTAAGCCCCCGTGTCATCCGCTTTTATTTCAAGCTCATCCGTTTTTATTTTACTGCTATTTTTTGAGCAGAACTGACTGAATTTGAGACGGATTTAGGTTGTCAGTATTGCCTAAAATCGCTGATCTCTCCTGATCAAAGACTCCTAGTTTTCTTGAAAGTTGTAGATTAGAGCATTATGCTTTTGTTGATCAATTGTGTTTCTTCCATCTGTTGGGGAGGCGTTGAGGATGCGATCGCATCCCTTAGAGGCTGACCTTATGCACCATTCTCAAAAACCCCCAGTAGGCTATGTTACGCTAATCGTCATTCAATTTGTCCTGAGAATTCCTTTTGAGTAAGGGCTAAAGCCCTTTCTTCGATGCAACTTGAATGCACAGGGTCATGTGCCGGACACCCGATAACGTCGGCGACACGACACGGTTGAGGTAATCGTTCACCCAGGCATAGGGGACGGGAGGATAATGATGGTTGACGTTCTCCTCAAAAGGCTGAGGAGAGTGAACCTCAATCCAAAAAATGGACAAATCTAGACCAAAGTCGGTAGAATGAGGCTACCGAAAACCCAAAATTAGAAATTTCAAGGTTTTTAGTGAACCCATACAAAACTCTTAATATTAGAGTGGCGGGAATGAGGTTGTTGGCAAA
>DATNQL010000641.1:0-5072 GCA_036704025.1 Stenomitos sp. | reverse complement strand
AAATTTCTCGACTCCTCCTTTTTTGGAGATGGTACTGGAAAGGGTAATGGCGGTGCAATCAATATTACCAGCCGTGAAGGAACTATATTCGCTAAAGATGGTGCAATTAACAGCACCTCTTTTGGAACGGGTAATGCTGGTAACATCAATATACAGGCACCTACAGTTTATTTAGTCAATACTCCAGTAACAAGTACCGTATCAGGTGTCGGTAATTCTGGCAGTATTTCCGTCTTGGCTAATGACTCTATCCTCATGGATCGAAGTCGCCTATTTTCCTCTATCGATCCTGGTACAACGGGTACGGGAGGCAACATTACTCTCGAAGCCAAGTCAATTTTTCTAAATAATTTTTCGTTTATTGATACTGCCACCTTCAGTCAAGGTGATGCCGGAAATGTGCTAATTAAAGCAGAAGACTTAGTGTTACGTGACCAAAGTAGTATCTTTAGTATCACCGCCGGTCAGGGAAATGCAGGTAAAGTAACTGTACAAGGGAGGGCGAATGGATTAGCGCCTAACATTACCTTAACCAACCGCAGCAGCATAAGTACGGCGGTAAACTCAACAGCACAAGGGAATGGTGGAGATATTACTATGAATGCACGTTCCCTAACTCTTACAGGTGGTTCCCAACTCCAAGCTTTGACACGCGGAGAAGGTGATGCAGCTAATAATAGAGGAAACTCAGGTAATATTGCGATCGCGGCTGATTCTATAACAATTTCTGGTATTAGTGCTGATGGTTTTTTAAGCGGCGTGTTTACCTCGACAGATGCAGCGAATAGCGGTCAAGGCGGCACTATTAACATTACAACACCAGGTAAATTGTTACTTGCGGATGGAGCTGTTTTAAGTGCTCAAACGGCTAGCACGTCTAATGGTGGAGATATCTTTGTACGAGCGAATCAAGTAGAGTTGAGAAATGGAGGACAGTTTCTCACCAGTACTACCAGCAGTGGAAAGGCGGGTAATATTACAGTTGAGGCAACCGAAAATGTGATTATTTCTGGTACTGACCCCACCAACTTTAACAACCGAGTTTCTCCAAGTACACTGGTTCCTACTTGTGCGGTAGCAGGTATTGCTTGTGGAATTAGCACTAATCCTAATGTTGAGTTTTCCAGCAAAATTCCCTATGTATCCATCTCAGCTACAGGTACGGGTGAAACGGATATCTACACATTTGATGTACCAGCAGGAACACGGGCAATTTTTGACATCGATAATGGACTCAAGTATCAAACATCAGATGGCAACGGGGGCACTCCACAGAGTGTGAATACTTTTATCATTCTGTTGGATAGCCAAGGAAACGAACTGAGAACAAATGATGATGCATTATTCAACTTGGGGGAAGGTGGAAGTGCACAAACACGAACAGACAAAGGGAAACTTCCCTTAAGTCAAGATTCTTATTTTAGGTATGTGTTTACTGAACCTGGACGTTATTCTATTAAGGTTGATGAAATTCAACATTTTTGGGATGGAGATGTCATCACAGGAGTCAATGTTGATGGCACTGACAATCTTCAGGTTTCCCTTGACACTCCTAACGTTATAGGTAGTGTGATTGATGCCAACCCAGCTAGTGGATTATTTGCCCGAACTCAAGGCGATGGTGCAGCAGGGAGTATAACAATTAAGACTCCACAGTTTACCCTTCAAGACGGAGCACAGATATCAGCCTCCACCTCTGGTGCAGGTAAGGGAGGAAGCGTAACGGTAACAGCCCCTGAATCTATCGCCTTGAGTGGTAATAGTACTCTATCAGCTACAGCCGACCTATCCAGCACTGGAATTGCCGGAGATGTACTCCTCACCACTCCACTGCTAACCATTACCAACGGAGCAAGAGTCTCAGCTTCCACCAACTCCCTCAACGCCTCAGCCACAGGTGGCAACCTCACCATACAAGCAGAACAACTCAACTTAACTGGAAAAAGTACCATTGATGCTGGCACCACAGGCGCAGCAGCAGGCGGAAACTTACTGATTCAACCCCGTGGCGAAAGTTCAACCTTAAGCGTAAACTTCCAAGATGGGTCAATTGCTTCAGCTTCTTCCTCCGGCAGTGGCAAGGGAGGAACCCTCACAGTAACTGCTCCTGAATCTATCACCATTAGCGGCAATGGTTCCTTTATTTCTGCTGAAACATCCGGTTCAGGTGCAGGCGGTGACTTGAACTTAAATACCGGAGATTTAACCATCACAGATGGAGCTAAAGTCACCGTTAGTAGTAGCGGAACTGGGAATGCAGGTAACTTGAATGTCAATGCTAACAATGTCTACCTAGATAACGGAAAACTCATTGCAGAAACTGCATCCGGTGAAGGCGGTAACATTAATCTCAACGTCAAAGATTTGGTGTTGATGCGTTATAATAGCGAGATTTCCACAGAAGCTCGTGGTACAGGTAACGGAGGCAATATTAACATTAATGCTGGTGTTGCTATCCTTGCCATCCTTTCGGAAAACAGTGATATTGTGGCTAATGCCTATCAGGGTCAAGGAGGTAATATTACTGCCAATGCTCCACTCATACGAACATTTAGGCAATTTGAAAAAACACGAGGGCGCACTCCAGAGAGTGATTTTATTGCCAGCTCTGAATTAGGAATAGACGGTTCAGTACGATTCAGCCCCCAAACTAATATCGAAGAGTCCTTGCCCATCAATTTTGTTGACCAATCTGAACAGATTGACCGCCGTTGCACTCCTGATACTGCAAAAGAACGCGGCAGCTTTACGATTACGGGACGTGGCGGTTTGCCACCCAGTCCGAATGACACTCTCCAGGCAGAGTCATTAATCACGAATTGGGTGACGCTGGACTCTCAACAGAACAAAAACACGCCTCCAGCTCCTACAATGGCCAATAGCGCTGCTGTCAAACTCCTTACGGAAGCTCAGGGGTGGATGATGAATGAGAAGGGAGAGGTTGTTCTCACGGCTGCTGCGTCGCAGGTGACGCCTCAAGGTGAATGGCTGCCTACCCCTGAATGCAACCCACCCCAAACCGTGACTCTACCTCAGTTTTAGGGGTAGCCATGAAGATGCGATTGGCACTGTGCGATCGCAATGGGCTTAACGCCTTCAACACGAGGTATCACATAACCCACAATCCGACTCTGGACATAACCCTTAGCTTGCAGTGTGGCTAAACATAAATCAGCTTGCCCAGCAGGCACCGCCGCGAGCAGTCCACCAGAGGTTTGGGGGTCAAACAAGAGCGGGTATTGAGCACAAGTGCTGACTTCAGATAAGTTGTCGATGTAATCAGAAGCTCTTAGATTCTGGGGTTGCAGAGAACTCAGAATTCCCTGTTCCAGGGTTGCGAGTGCCCCATCCAAAACTGGAATGGCCTCTAAATCCAACTCAACAGCCACACCCGAAGCTTTCACCATTTCCATCAGGTGTCCCAGTAGTCCAAACCCCGTGATATCGGTGCAGGCTGTCGCCCCATATTCCACAAACACCCTAGCGGCTTCCTGATTGGATAGCAACATGGAGTGAACCGCTTGATCAATCCATCGCCCCTTTGCCTGCAAGCGCATATCAGCGGCAAATAGCGTGCCCGTGCCTAGGGCTTTCGTGAGAATCAGCACTTGACCGGGCTGCATACCCCCTTTCCTGAGCAATTTATCCGGTTCTGCCAGCCCATTACAAGCCAGTCCGAAGGCTAATTCTGCCCCTTCTGTGGTGTGACCCCCGATTAATTGCGCCTGTGCTTGGTAGAGTACATTCATCGCACCGGATAAGAGTTGATAGAGCGTTTCTTCTACTTTGTCTTCGCTGGCATAGGGAACACTCACCATTGCCAAGGCACTCTGAGGAGTTGCGCCCATGGCAAAAATATCGCTTAAGCAGTGATGAGTACTAATTTGACCAAAAATGTAAGGGTCACTGAGTAAAGCGGGAAAATAATCAATAGTCTGCACCATCACTTGACCGGCGGGGACTTGTATGACCGATGCATCATCCGGCGTTCCCAATCCGATGAGAATATCCTCTCGTTGCGTCCAATTTGGGGTTTGAAGTTGCAGCCGTTGCAATACTCGCTCTAGGGTAGAACTGCCGACTTTAGACCCACAACCCGCACAACGCATTACTGGATTTGGGCTTCCTTCCTTGACCCCCCTCACTCCTCCTTGATACAAGGGGGAAGATAAGAGGAGACGGCTGGGGGGTAAGGGTAAGATAGATTTTGGATGTTGGATGGTAGGCTCTTGCCCATTCCCAATTCCCGATGGCTGATTCCCCATGGGTGGCAAGTCGCTGAAGCGCCGCATGAATTTGCGATCGATGTAATCTTTCCAGCGCCAGAGTAAAGGGGATTGCCAGCACAAAGCCCCCCAAGATGCAATCGCTTCTCCGTCCCCTGTACCAATTAATCCTAAAAATTGCTGCTGCGGTTTGTAAGGCTTTAACGGTTTTTCCAGTAAGAACGCCCTCAAATTTTCAAACAACGGCTTGCCCTGACGCACGGCAAAAACCCCAGCTTTGGGGCGGGGATGATTCACCATCGTGGCAATGTCACCAGCGGCAAAAATATGGGGATGAGAGAGGGATTGTAAGGTGTCCCCAACCAAAATAAAGCCGTCTGAATCGGTCTTCAGTCCAGATTCCTCAATCCATTCGGGTGCTGAGGCGTTTGTCACCCAGAAGGTATAATCGCACTCTACCTGTAAACCAGACTCACAGTGAATTTTGTCCGGTAAAACCTCACTGACGGTTTCGTCTAAATGGACTTGAACACCCCGATTCATCAGCAGGTGGTAGAGATGTCGGCGTACCCAAGGATTATGGTTGGGCATTAATTCCGCACCACGCTGGAATAAATGAATTTGTGGGTGCTCTTGTTGTGCGTGTCCTTTGGCTTGAAGGATTTGATGCAGACGCCCTTGCATCGTCAGCGCGAGTTCCACACCGCCAGCACCACCCCCCACAATACCGAGATGTATGAGTTGTTGGGGATTGTTGGCAAAGTCTTCAACTAACTGATTCCAGTGTTGTAAAAATAGGGGAACTGGCTTGGCGGGAATGGCATATTCAGCGGCACCGAGTACATC
>DATNQL010000640.1:0-8887 GCA_036704025.1 Stenomitos sp. | reverse complement strand
CGTCAAGATGCGGAAGATCATCAACGCTTTTTAAACCGCTTCATCCCTGCGGTTACATTTGAAGTTCTTTTTGATGTTCCCAACAAACAACTACAAGAAGAAATTGACCAACAAAAAGATTAAGCCTCTTGCACAAAAGCTAGACCCCTCCCCAGCCAATACTGCTCGGTTAAGACCGATCCCCCCCAGCCCCCCTTGAAAAGGGGGGAGAATAAATTCAAAGTCCCCCTTAAAAAGGGGGATTTAGGGGGATCTTCCGTGTTGAATTTCACTAACCGAGCAGTATTGCCTCCCCAGCCCTGTCCTCACTCAGGGGAGGGAGCAAAAATCAAAGCGTCTTTCAGCTAAAAAAAAATCCGCTTCCCTCTCCTTGTAGGAGAGGGTTAGGGAGAGGTCAAACTGTATCTCATCCCATCGAGAAGGTCTATATTAAACACCAACTAAAAAAGGATTTCGCTCATAAGCAGTGCGGCACAGGTGATGATACTGGAATGAGGTGATTCGACAATGGATCTAATGTATCTATACTTCAAGTATTATCCTTGTAACTTTTCGCTGGAGTAGCTTCAAGATGCTACAAGTAGGACAGGTACTGCGCGATCGCTATCAACTCAAAAAGCAATTAGGACAAAATGCCGGTCGTCAGACTTGGTTGGCAGATGATTTAGCGCAACAACCCCCTGAGCCAGTGATTGTAAAGCTCCTGGCATTTGGTGATCAGGTACAGTGGGATAACCTCAAACTATTTGAGCGAGAAGCCCATGTTTTAAAGCAACTTAACCATCCTCAAATTCCTCAGTATCGTGATTATTTTTCGATCGATGACCGCATTCTTTGGTTTGGCTTAGTCCAAAATTATATTCCTGGTTCTTCCCTCAAAGAATTGCTGACTCAGGGACGAAGATTTTCTGAACAGGAGGTGCAAACAATGGCTACGGATGTGTTGCAAATTTTGATTTATCTGCACCAACTCAGTCCCGCTGTCCTCCACCGCGACATCAAACCCAGCAACTTAATTTTAGGAGAGGATGAGACGATTTATTTGGTGGATTTCGGAGCCGTACAAGACCGAGCAGCCGTTGAGGGATCAACATTTACAATCGTTGGTACTTATGGCTATGCTCCAATGGAACAGTTTGGAGGTCGGGCTGTTCCTGCTTCTGATCTTTATGCCTTGGGAGCTACTTTAATTCATCTCCTCACAGGAACTCCACCTGCCGACTTGCCGCAGCGAAATATGCGAATTCAGTTTAGCGACAGAGTCAGCCTCAAGCCTCATTTTATCTGCTGGATTGAAGGGCTAACCGAACCCGATGTTGAGCAGCGATTTAGTACAGCTCACCAAGCCTTAGAAGCTCTCAACAGTCGCCGTATTCCTAATTCTTTTCTCCCCGCCCACCAACCCTATGGGAGCCGAATTTTATGTCAAAAATCGCCCTCTCAGCTTGACATAAAAATTCCAGGGCGAGGCATTCAAGCGTCAGACACATTCTTACTATTTTGGGTACTTGTTTGGTACGGCGGAACTTTCCCACTCGGTTTGTTGAGTTTCAATGCAATTGTATTGCTATTTTGGATAGCTGGTTTATTACCACTAGGTATGGTGCTATTGCCAGCTTTCGGAGAAATTGACATCCGCTTCTATCGTAATTCTTTTGTTATGAAGTGGAATTTATTCGGACGATGTTATCGACAACTCCAAGGAAAAACGTCAGCAATTCACAGTGTTCGCCAAAGTGATGAATCCATCACAATTAATGGAAATCCCCTGACTACCGTCGTTCTTCAATCTGGTGTTCAAGAATATAAATTTGGTGCCATTGCTCCACCGTTGGCTGCACTAGAACGCGAATGGTTGGTTCAAGAAATTAAAGATTGGTTGAGAATTCAATAGTGGACAACTTCAATCATTTGAAAATTCATTTCTCCGCGTCTATTTTCAAGTCAGTTGCAATAGATGTAATCTTTCTCCCCCCTTTTTAAGGGGGGTGGGGGGGATCTGAATGTGTCGCAACTCAACAGGAAATTGGTATATCTCTGAGCGAGGAGAACTGATGCACAAATTTCTTTCCCATCCTCTTAAAAAATTAGCAAAAATTAAGCGATCGTTCTTGATTCATTCAAGTTACGATCGCTTGTATTGTTTTGTCAGTGTTTTTGTTGCGTAAAGCCTAGAGATCCTGTTCGCTGAGCTCGCGAGTCAGGTGGTCAAACGGCTGATCGATAAACCCAGTATTTTGCACCCCAGCTTCCGCCGCCATTTCCTTAACAATGTCTTTCATGATCTGAACACCGCGAACGGTTGGAGCAATGGGCACTCCCAAAGAGTTGTAGGTTTCCCGCAACCCTTGCAGAACCCGCTCATCTAACACATTCATGTCACCTGCCACTAAGGCATAACTGGCATAGCGCAAGTAATAGTCCATGTCCCGGAGACAAGCCGCATAGCGACGAGTCGTATAGGCATTTCCACCAGGACGGATGAGTTCTGGCAATTCATCAAATAGCTGTGAGCCAGCCTGTTTGACAATGGCTGCCGCATTACTATTAATCACCCCTGCTGCCGCAATTCGTCCCGTACCCGTTTCAAAGTAGGACTTTAGTGAATCAATCGCATTCCGATCCAGGTAACGACCTGTGCCGTCATACCTCCTAATCAGGCTTGTGACTGCATCGCGCATTAAATTATTCTCCCAACAACAATCTGCTTATATTTATAGATTTATAGGACTGACACACTCTTTTCAATCGCGTAAGTCCTTCGTTTATTAATCATCACACAGGCTTGACCCGCAAATGCATCAAAATACAAAGCAACTTTTTAGGAAGCACAACTTGTCTTAGCCGTGAACGCTGGCACAACGCACCCGACCGGCCGCCGTCAAATGACAGCGAGGGGTTTGAGTGAGGGGCTTTTGCTGACTACGCCTCGAGGCTCTTAACCAGGCACTGCCGATAACGGGTTTTGCCAGCACATTCAACTCATGGGGATATCGGGGCTTTGGATCATTCGCTAACCAGATGGGTGGTACCATCATAGGGTCATATTCCGCAATCACATCGACCATTCCAGGACGAGCTTTTAACTCTACGCGCTGTCCGGGTTGGTATCGGAGTGCTTCTTCTTGTTCAAAACTTTGAGTATTAAAGTGAAAATTCATAAGCCCTAAAAATGTAGCTTTTGATACAGCATTATTTTTAGAGTAATGAACATTACGATTTTTAGTTAATTTTGCTACATTTTTTAACTTTTCTGGGAACACGCAGAACTCGCACTAGAGATTCTGTAGTTTATGATACAAAAGCTCCTACACTCTCTCCCTAGGATGAGTCAGGTGCATTGGAGAGAGAGACAAGGGGGAACGATGAATGATCAATGATGAATGCTCCAAACACGCCGTGTCTAAAGCGAGGGGATGGAAGCAAGGATGCCATATCAACTTAAAATTACCAGGGCTATCCCCCGGTTAATTAGGGTGCATTCAGCAATTCTGAATTCTCAGTGAAGAAACCCCAAGTAGTCTCAACCATCCGTTATCTAATCTAATAGAGGGCTGGACATCCAGTTAGGTCAAACGAACCAACCAAGGGATGGATAACTTTCTATTCATTGGATAACCGTAGAGGAGTCGTGTTAAAAGTCAAGCCGCCAACAACCATTCTTATGATCAACCTAAATTTGACTGACACAGAACTTGACTAAACGAATCCCCAACCAGCAATATCGTTAAATTATTTGTGCCCTTTTTAAACGAAAATCCAACTAACAACAGGAGTCTTTCATGCCAGAAACCCCACAAGATGTCTTAAAGCTGATTCAAGACCAAGACATTAAAATCATTGACCTGAAATTCATTGACATGCCAGGGATCTGGCAGCACTGCTCGTTCTACTACAATCAAATCGACGAGAGTTCCTTCACAGACGGCGTTCCCTTCGACGGTTCCAGTATTCGGGGTTGGAAAGCGATCAACGAATCGGACATGTGCATGGTGCCTGATCCAAAAACAGCTTGGATTGACCCATTCATGCAAGAAAAAACCCTGAGCATGATTTGTAGCATTAAAGAGCCGCGTACTGGGGAATGGTACAGCCGCGACCCTCGCACCATCGCTCAGAAAGCGATTGACTTCCTCACGTCAACGGGGCTTGGAGATACGGTATTCATTGGCCCAGAAGCTGAATTCTTTGTTTTTGATGATGTTCGCTTTGACCAAACCGAGAGCAAAGCTTTCTACTATGTAGACAGCATCGAAGGACGCTGGAATTCGGGTCGGGAAGAGATGGGTGGCAACCTGGGCTATAAGCCTCGTTATAAGGAAGGTTATTTCCCCGTCGCCCCAACGGATACGATGCAAGATATGCGTACCGAAATGCTGCTGACGATGGCAGAGTGCGGCGTACCCATTGAAAAGCATCACCATGAAGTGGCGACCGGTGGACAGAACGAGTTGGGTTTCCGCTTTGCTACCCTGGTTGAGGCCGCTGACTATTTGATGACTTATAAGTATGTCATCAAAAACGTCGCCAAGAAGTATGGCAAAACCGTTACCTTCATGCCCAAGCCGTTGTTCAACGATAACGGTTCTGGGATGCACACCCACCAGTCCATTTGGAAAGGGGGACAACCTTTATTCTGGGGTGATGGCTACGCCAACCTGAGCAAGATGGCGTTGAATTACATCGGTGGTATTCTCAAGCACGCCCCGGCCCTGTTAGCTTTAACCAACCCAACGACCAACTCTTACAAGCGTTTGGTGCCTGGGTTTGAAGCGCCTGTAAACTTGGCTTACTCTCAAGGGAACCGTTCGGCTTCGATTCGGATTCCCTTGTCCGGTCCAAATCCCAAGGCGAAGCGCTTAGAATTCCGTTGTCCTGACGCGACTTGCAATCCCTATCTCGCCTTTGCTGCCATGCTTTGTGCTGGGATTGATGGGATTAAGAATGAAATCGACCCAGGCGAACCCCTGGATGTCGATATCTACGACCTCAGCCCAGAGGAATTGAGCAAGATTCCTTCGACTCCGGGTTCTTTGGAAGATGCTTTAGAAAGCTTGGAGAAAGACCATGGTTTCTTGACCAGTACCGGGGTGTTCACCGAAGACTTCATCGAAAATTGGATTAGCTACAAACTCGATAATGAAGTTAACCCGATGCGCCTGCGTCCTCATCCTTATGAGTTTTCTCTGTACTACGATGTCTAGTTTCAGCCTTTAGCTGATTCAATCCAAGCCCAACTTTCATATCCTTCAGTTTGAAGTAGGGTAGAGTTCAACAAAATAGACCCAGCTAACCACCTTTAGGGGTGGTTTTTTATATCCATCCTTCACAATTATTGATGGGCTTTAAGTAACAGATTGTAAAGCTGGCTCATCTATTAATCAATGAGCCGCACTCTCAAGTGTCTCTAAAATAGACTTTTCTATGAAAAAAACAGGTTTTGAGTCTTGGCCGCAAAAATGAGTAGGCATTGGAGAGTTAATGGGGTTGATTTTAGCGGATCAAAATGGGCTAAAAACCTTACCGAGGAATGAATTTAAATGATTCCATCTGCCAAAAATTACGTTACGATCAGATAAATAGTGTTACAAAAAAACATATAAACCGATGACAGTTGCTTATCCCCGCAAATTCAACAATTCGATGAGTGCGCGTGACGTCATGAAGAACGTGGTGCGCGATCGCGAAATCCACCTGATCACCCTCAACCGCTACCGCTACAGCGAACAGCGCAGTTGCAAAGACCTGACAGATTTGATTGAACTGATGAATGGACAGCCAAAGGAGCTGGCGAAGGATTTATCCCATCACATCTCGGATGAAGCGCGTCATGCCTATTGGTTAACCGACCTGCTCGTGGAATTGGGTGCTGATATCGGAACGCCGCCAGGGATATCTTATATCAATGAATTCGAGCGGTTACTCGACAGTCAGCAAAAAAGCCCTGCCAAAGATTTGGATGACTTTGTCATCTCTTCTCTGGCAGCGATTAATGTCACGGAGAAGCGGGGTTGCGAGTATTTTTCGGGTCATATTTACGCTCTCAAAGAAGCACCGCAAACCGAGGAAAACATCAAAATTCGAGAAACGCTTGAGCAAATTCTCCCAGAAGAAGCCGGTCATGTGCGCTGGGGGAACCGTTGGTTAGCCCAAATCGCCAAGAGAAGCCCAGAACACCGAGAAAAGGTGGAACAAGCCAAAATCAAGTATGCTGCAATTGAACAGGCCGCTTTTGAGTCGGGGATGGATATCATGGCGGGTGCCGAACTGCGGCGGATGAACAATCTCTTAGAGGTTGCCAACACCCTGCCTGTTTGGGAGCGTCCGCAGTACTTAATGGAACGCTTACCGCAAACTTTGATAGCTCCAGAGCTACAGATGACTCGATTGATGGCGGCACAGAGAGCTTGGAATCGCGATCCACAGGCGTTTATGGAGAAGTTTGTGCCGATGTTCTTGAGTGGGTTCAATCGCACGCAGAAACCGAAGCAGAAGGTAGAAGCTTAACTTGGTTGTGAGTCTTGTGCTGTTGCGAGCTAATCGACATTTAAGTTTCATTATGAAGGAGGTAAGGCAGAAGGATTAAGAGTTGTTCCCTCATCGCCAAGGTGTGACATTTAAATGCACATCAGCTTGAGAACCCCGACGGCTTTAAGAATTCGGGGTTCTAGGCGTTTCTTCGGATCACAAAGGTGCAACTCGATCAACAATTTTTTCCCTATCGAAATTATCAGAAAATTCCAAAACTCGATGGATCTTCTTTTAAGGGCAAAAGTAACATAACTCTCAAGAGAGATGACGCTGCACTTCAGTCGTGTATTAGACGGATTTTGCTCGCTGACTCAATGGCGATTGCCTAATTTTTTCTCAGAGTCAGGCAAACTTTCATCTACCAAGAAGTTCACTCACGGGGGATACTGGGTTTTGAGCAAATCCCAATCGGAGGAAACCACTGACGCTTATGAGTACCCAAGAGCCAAACCCCGAAACGCTTTCCACCGAAACCTTATCAACCGAAGAAATCGTTGCCACTGAGTTAGTTGAGGATAGTACTACTGTCAATCATGTGGAAATCATCGAAACCGTAATTTCCAGCCTCGATCAAGAAAATACCGCGATGGTGAGCCAGAACGAAGAGGGCTACATGTGGAAATTTAAGTACGGTAGCGTTGAAGTGTTTGTGCAACTGACGGGTTCTAGCGACGATGATACCTTCACCGTTTGGTCTTCGGTGCTTCCCTTGCCTGCCAAGAATGAAGCCCAGTTGATGCGTAAACTGCTAGAAATGAACTGGTCTGATACGTTTGAAGCCCATTTTGCCATCGTCAATAGCCAAGTGGTCGTGTTATCTTCACGAACCGTTGCCGAACTCTCGGCTGGGGAAATTTCTCGCGCCATTACGGTTGTCGCCACTATTGCCGATGACAATGATGATGCTTTACAGGCTGAGTTTGGTGCCGCCTGATCAATTCAAGGGGAAATGTTGTTGGATTTTTCGACGGTTTAACCCTTTTTGCCGAGAAGTCCCCACTGTCCGCTCCGGGCAGTGCGGGGAAAATAGGATAGATTGAATGGCTGCAAACGACTCAATTTCAAATCCTCAATCCTCTTGGCGTTTAATTCCCTTCTTGCAGGCGTCGGGACAGGTTCAGATGGCTATTGATCGTTGGCTGTTGGAGCAGCACCAAGCGGGAAAGCAGCCGCCCGTGTTGCGGTTTTACACTTGGGCTTCACCCACAATTTCCTTAGGCTATCATCAACGCCGATGGCCTGCATCCTGGCAGCAACTGACTTGGGAAGGACAAACCATCCCTTTGGTGCGCCGTCCCACTGGGGGACGAGCGGTGTTGCATCAAGGGGATTTAACTTACATGGTGGTGACGTCTGGATTGATGGGCAAACGCCAGGAGATCTATCAAACAATTTGCCAGTTTTTGATTGAAGGTTGGCGATCGCTCGGGATAGAACTCGACTATGGTGCAGCCGGACGAGACTATATTCATAATCCCAACTGTTTTGGCACAGCTACCGGTGCCGATTTACTGTCGGCTGAGGGTTATAAGCTCATTGGGAGTGCCCAATTGCAACGGGGAACAGCGATTTTACAGCATGGTTCCATGGTTTTGTCAAGACATGCCGAGTTATTTACCCAAGTTTTTGGTGAACCCGTACCACCGCCAGTGCAACTCCCCATACAGCCGGAGGAAAACAGCCTCATTCCCACTGTCATAGAAGCGCTAACGGAGTCTGCCTGTCGTTGTTTTGGTATTGAGTTCGTCACGCAGCCTTTATCGGAACTGGAATGGCAAGAGATTCTGGCGATGCCGCACTTAAGTCTATAACGCTAATTCGTGGGATGTACCGTGGAGGTTTGGCATCCGTGACAGTCTTAAGTCTTAAGTCTTAATAACTGGATAGACTTAAGCTAAATCCAGGCAAGATATTTTCACCCGATAATTCTGTAGGCAAATTCTGCACTTCTACGTCTTGTCTTGGGCGATAAATTTCCACTTGCTGCTGTTGGGGGTTAATCAACCATCCCAATAACACCCCAGCATCCATATATTCCTGCATTTTCTGATGTAGGGTTTCGATGTCGTCGGTTGCTGACCTTAATTCGATCACAAAATCCGGTGCTATGGGAGGAAATTTACGTCTTTGTTCGGGAGTGAGGGCTTCCCAACGGGGTCGGCGAATCCAAGCGGCATCAGGGGAACGATCCGCACCATTGGGTAACTTAAATATAGTAGATGAACTGAAGGTCAAACCGAGACCCGTTTGGCGATTCCAGATTCCCAAATCGATCATTAAGTCGGCTTCTCGATTGCCACTTTCGCCTCCCACAGGGGTCATGATTACTAATTCTCCCTTGGCAGTGCGTTCAAAT
>DATNQL010000639.1:0-2366 GCA_036704025.1 Stenomitos sp. | reverse complement strand
CGTGCATTCATCATCTATTTGAACAACAGGTAGAACGCACACCAGACAACATTGCTGTTGTCTTTGAAAACCAACAGCTAACCTATGCCGAACTCAATGCAAAAGCGAATCAACTCGCGCATTATTTGAAGCAGCAGGGCGTTGGTGCTGAAGTATTAGTGGGAATTTATGCAGAGCGATCGCTAAATAGTATCATTGCTTTATTAGGCATTCTCAAAGCTGGTGGAGCCTACCTCCCCCTCGATCCGGCACTACCTCAAGAAAGTCTAATCTTCCGGTTACAGGATGCTAAAGTTCCCGTTTTGTTGACGCAACCAGAACTCCTCAAACGGAAGGATGCGGCAACTCAGAGTGTGATTTATCTAGATGCAGATTGGGAAACAATCGCCCAAGAGTCTGATGCCAATCCTATCAGCGAACGGACACCGGAAAACTTAGCCTATGTACTCTACACCTCTGGTTCTACTGGACAACCGAAAGGCGCTGCCATTGAACATCGACAAATTCTCAATTACCTATACGCCATCTTAGAGAAATTGGAACTACCAGCAGGTGCAAACTTCGCGATGGTTTCCACCTTCGCCGCAGATTTAGGCAACACGGTAATTTTTCCCGCTTTGTGTACGGGGGGATGTCTGCATATCGTATCCCAAGATCGAGCATCTGATCCCGAAGCACTAGCAGAGTACTTCCAGCACCATCCCATCGACTGTCTTAAAATCGTTCCCTCCCACCTTGCTACTCTCTTAACGTCCTCGACATCTGCATCCATCCTGCCGCGCCAATGTTTAGTTCTAGGGGGTGAAGCGGCAAGTTGGAATTTAATTGAAAAAGTCCAGCAATTTGTACCAAACTGTCGCATTCTCAACCACTATGGACCGACAGAAACGACTGTTGGTGTCCTTACTTATTCTGTTAAGAGTAAGCACAATAGTTATAATACCAAAACTGTTCCTATCGGTCGGGCGATCGCAAATACTCAAGTTTACCTACTCGACGAACAATTGCAACCCGTACCCATCGGCGTACCGGGAGAATTGTACATCGGCGGTGCCGGGTTAGCTAGGGAATACCTAAATCGTCCCGAACTAACTGCTGAGAAGTTTATTACTGTCAAAAATTTGGGCGGACAAGACGCCCACCCCACCAGAATTTATAAAACTGGGGATAAGGCACGTTATTTACCCGATGGAAATATTGAGTTTCTCGGACGGGTAGACAATCAAGTAAAAATCAGAGGTTTCCGCATTGAATTGGGAGAAATTGAAGCGGTACTGAGTCAACACCCTGAGGTACTTCAGACCGTGGTCATTGTTCGAGAAGACGACCCCGGCAATCAGCGCCTATTAGCCTATTTTGTCCCTAAAGGGAAGCAAGCCTGCTCTTGCTCTACTCAGAAACTGCGTCGCTTCTTGAAGAAAAAGTTGCCCGATTATATGATTCCCTCTGCCTTTGTGAGGCTGAAAACTCTCCCCATCACCCCTAACGGCAAGGTAGACCATCGTGCCTTACCTGCACCAGATTCGGCACGCCCTGAACTGGAAAAGAGCTTTGTCGCTCCCCGTACCTCCACAGAAGAAGTTCTGGCTGCGATTTGGGCAGACGTCTTGGGACTCAAACAGGTCGGCATCCACGACAACTTTTTTGAATTAGGGGGACATTCCTTGCAGGCTATACAACTGGTATCAAAGATATCAGTGGCGATCAACCTCGATTGGTCTGTTAAGCTTCTCTTCTCGCATCCTACCATTGCTGAACTAGCGGATGTACTTGGGAGTCTTCCCCAGAAGCAGGATTGTCTCAAGCCAGCGCCTTCAAAATCTATCCATAATTCAGTCCAGAATGCGTCTTTAGAAAATCTCGCCGTACCACAAGCTTTTCCTTTTTTCCAAGTAGAACGCCGCTCTTTGCTGTCCTTGTTTGCCACCGGGAAGATTACCCCTGTTGATGCCGTTTCTCTAAGTTATTTAAACATCAACACCTCTTACTTTGAAGAAAAAGGTCTGAGTCATGACGAGCTTATTTACACCTGCCTTGATAACCTTCCTGTCATAACGGGTATCACTGAAACCCCTTGGGGGCGCATTGCTAATTTAATGCTACCTCGATTTAGCTTTGAACTATACAGTGACCGCGAGGATATCGTCAATCTCATTGTCGAAGCATTGGAAATCGCGGGAAGAATTGGTGCTCGTACCGTTTCTCTAACGGGTCTAATTCCCTCAGCAACAGATTACGGTTGTGCAATCACCGAAGCAATTGTCGAGCGCCAGAATTTACCGATGATTTCGACTGGACATGCTACGACCAGTTCTGCTGTTGTCCTCGCTGTCAAAAGAATTTGCGCTGAAAGTGGACGTAACATT
>DATNQL010000638.1:0-5350 GCA_036704025.1 Stenomitos sp. | reverse complement strand
CCTTCCATGAGTACCCAGTACAGCCCGATCGCGATCGCCAATCCCCCTAAAAATTTACCCGTTTGAGCCGCCCAACGCACCCCCTGAAACCGACTCCCTGTCAGCTTCCAAATCGCAGCTTTCAACACTTGTCCCCCATCAAGGGGCAGTCCCGGAATTAAATTAAATATCCCTAAAATTAAATTAATGTGGGCGAGATCCAGAGCTAAAATCTGGCCTAGGGTATTACTGGGCACGACCTGAGCCACCCCATAAAGCAGTCCAGACAAGGCTAAACTTACAGCAGGGCCAGCGATCGCCACTTGAAAGGCTTGCCCCGGTGTTTTGGATTCCCGATCAATCGAGGCTACCCCACCAAAGATAAATAGGGTAATTGAGTTGACTTTTATCCCCTGCGATCGCGCCACTAAACTATGACCCAGTTCATGCAACAACACAGAGGCAAACAACAATAGCGCCATTGCCAACCCAGCACCTATCGCCCAAATCCACTCAAAGCGGCGAGAGAAATCCAAGGCATTCAATAGGGTAACCAACCCTAAGATCAAAAACCACGATGGATCTAAAAATAGCGGGATTCCGAATAAAGAGCCAATTCGCCAATTTGCCTGCATCAGATTTTCCCCTCCCTTCGACGTTTAACCCGATGTTAGAGGTAAGCGGTTCACCAGCGCTGACGTATCCGTTAGGGATGAAAGAAACATCATCAGAATTTCTCCCATCTTTTGTATGCGCTCCGACCCCACTCGCCCTAATCGTTATCGTGGCTCTAATTACCAGGATACGACCAAAATTAAAACGCCCAAGTTGAGCAGCAAGCTGTCCAAATCTTAGGCGTCTGTTCGAGACTTTTTTATTGTCCTCGACAGGAAGTGTTTTTAGAACAGACCGGTGTTGGTCAGCCCTAAAATGGAACCCACTCCCAAGATATGACCGAAGCTGATACCCGCGAGTAATTCCGGGAGACCAAAATTTTTACCCAACACGGGTTCTAGTAAGGGTAGGGAAGGTCCTTTGCCCTTGTTCTGAATACCAATACGAGCAATGATCAGACCAAGGATGATGCAAATGCCCATGACCAAGAACTGATTACCACTCGCGGCTGGTGTGGGGGGGACGGTTTCCTGTACGGCTGCCAATAAAATCGAATGAATCAAGATGCCTCTCCTTTCGTGATCAATTTATAGCGTTTCCTCGTCTCGTGAGGTACGTTATCGAGCTTAAAGTCCCCCTTTTTAAGGGGGGATCGGGTTGTACCTGACCTGAGAAAGAATCGCTATAAATTACAAGTCCAATACCAGAAGGCTATCGAGGAATAGCCGTTCACCCGTCTGCCTTGCGAATGATTGCGGTTCACGCACAGGATGATTGAGACAACTTGATTCACAAAAATATACTTCTAAAGAGCGCCCGCGTTGCTCAGTCCCAAGATCACACCAGCCCCCAGAATGTGACCAAAGCTGGCGGTTGCCAACAGTTCAGGAAGACCAAATTTGTCTAAAATGGCAGGCTTGGAACCCGGTAAATCTGGCCCGACACCTTTTTTCTGAATGGCGAAGCGACCAATGGCAAACGCAAACAGGTTGCACAAAATCATGACTAGCCCTACGCTAGGACTCCATGCGGGT
Organism: Stenomitos sp.; assembly: GCA_036704025.1. Lineage (GTDB taxonomy): Bacteria > Cyanobacteriota > Cyanobacteriia > Cyanobacteriales > Coleofasciculaceae > Allocoleopsis. Next base: position 3,722 of record DATNQL010000638.1, on the reverse strand, counting down.
GTCGATGGCACAGTAGCTTGGACAGCCAATAAAAGGGAGTTAATAAACATTGATTTCCTTGCTTGATAAATTCGATACGAACAGAAAAATCATAAAAAGCTTTAGTAACAATTTCACAACTTGTTTTAAGAATTAACAATTTTACTTCCATTGTTGACATAAAACTCAACAAAATCCCCAAAGAAGCAAAGATTAATGAAGGATGTCCATGCGGGTCAAAATTTGTGGTATTACCAAACCAGTTCAAGGTCAAGCGATCGCGCAATTGGGAGCAACAGCCCTCGGCTTTATCTGTGTACAATCCTCCCCTCGTTATGTAACGCCCAGTCAAATCCGAGCCGTAGTGGAGTCGTTAGAGTTACCGATACACTGTATTGGTGTATTTGCTAATGTGGCTGGCGAAGAAATCTGTCAAATTGTGGCTCAAGCCGGTTTGACGGCTGTCCAACTGCATGGCAATGAATCCCCAGAATTTTGTGAAAAATTACGTTATGCTCTGCCTGAGATGGAAATTCTTAAAGCCCTGAGGGTGAAGACTCCAGAATGTTTAGAGCGGGCGGTGACTTACACCCATTGTGTCGATACACTCTTACTGGATGCCTACCATCCTCAATTGCTAGGTGGTACGGGAAAAACCTTAGATTGGGCAATTCTGCGAGACTTTCAGCCTAACATTCCTTGGTTACTCGCGGGGGGTTTGACGCCGGATAACATCTTAGACGCCTTGGGAGAATTGCAACCGAGTGGAATTGACTTATCGAGTGGCGTGGAGCGAATGCCTGGAGATAAAGATTTAGCTCAAGTCGCCTTGCTGTTTGAGCGATTGCGAAGCCTTCAATCACCCTAAACAAGCAACAGTACCTCCCTGACCGAAATTGTGAGAGGTACTATTGCGTTATGGGACAGGTAGCTGTTTACTAGCCCTTAAGTTGGGTCAGTACTACATCCGCATCCTGAAAGAGTAGTAAACCCATTGGAGTTTTAGGAAACAACTACTATTTGGTTCGTAGCGCTTGCCCCATACCTGAAGCCTAATGGGATTACCGTCGATAGTCAGAACCGGAACGGACACTTACGTCTGGCTCATGCATCGAACGAGTATGAACGGTTTCTCTATGATTCTTACGCGCCAAACCGGCTAATCCAGCTAAACCCAATAAACCTAACCAGCCCCAGTTAAAGTCGTCGTTAGTATTGGCAGTATCCACATCATCCGTGCGCTGATTATAAGTGGTATCCGGGGCCGTATTTTCTGTTTGAGCTTGTGCGGGAACAGCTAAGGGTAAAACAGCTAAACTTGCGGCGATCACACCAGCACTAATAAACTTGGAAACACTAGAAATATTCATGATTGATTACTTTCCCCTCTTGGTCAACAATTGCATTACCGATAATCAGAGCGAGAACGAGTGACTACATCAGGGTCTTGGGTGGTGTAATGAACCGTTTCTTGGCGCTTTTTAGGAAGTAAACCGGCTAAGCCCGCCAAACCCAATAGACCTAACCAACCCCAATCAAAATCATCGTTAGTATCAGTGGTATTCACATCCGAAGTCCCCTGATTGTAGGTATTAGTGTTACTGTTAGGAGCTGTATCTTGGGTTTGAGCTTGTACAGGACCTGTTAAAGGCACAATGGCTAAACTTGCGGCGATCGCACCAGCACTAACCAGTTTAGATAGATTAGAAAACTTCATGAGTTAATCTCCTTTTGTTTTAAGCGGTTTCTAATGCTCACCAGCTTAGGCTGTACCAAAATTACTTCAATCAATCTTTAGCTATAAACTTGGAACTCCTGTTACTGGCACTGAGGAGATAGAAAAACGAATCTACTCATCTCTCTAAAAGCAGAGAGTAAAAAATCCTCATCTTAGACAAATGACCTGCTATAAAGCGATCCCCCTGTTTGACAGAGTCCTCACCTTTAAGCCGCGTTTTGCACAACGATCCATAAAGTGGATAGCATGACTGAAAAGGCGGAGGAGATAGGAATGGCTGTACTCGAAGAAACCTGGCAACACGACTATATAGTCAGCAACGGCGTGAAGCTACATTATGTCACCCAAGGGGAAGGACCCCTGATGCTCATGCTGCATGGTTTTCCGGAGTTTTGGTACTCGTGGCGTCACCAAATCCCAGAATTTGCCAAGGACTATAAAGTGGTTGCGATCGATCTGCGCGGTTACAACGATAGCGACAAGCCGCCAGAGCAATCGGCTTATGTGATCAGTGAACTGGTAAAAGATGTAGAGGGTGTGATTACAGGATTGGGATATGAGCGCTGCGTGCTAGTGGCTCATGACTGGGGTGGTGTGATCGCCTGGAACTTTGCCTATGCTCACCCAGAAAGGGTAGAGCGGCTGATTGTGCTGAACATTCCTCATCCCGCCAAAATCATGGAAGGCTTGCGGAATCCTCAGCAATTGATGCGGAGCTGGTATGTTTTCTTCTTCCAAATCCCAATCCTACCAGAACTCTGGTTACAAGCCTTCGACTACGAAGCGCTAGGCAATGCATTTGTGAATATGGCGATTGATCCAAGCGCCTTCACCCCAGCAGATATAGAAGCCTATAAAAGTGCAGCGGCAAAGCGCGGTGCACTGACAGCGATGGTTAATTATTATCGCAATATTTTCACCAGTGCCCAACCACAGGATTGGGCTTTACTGGATGTGCCAACGTTAATGATTTGGGGGGAGGAAGACACGGCATTGGGTAAGGAGTTGACTTATGGGACGCAAGAATTCGTGAGAGATTTTCAAATCCGCTATATTCCCGACTGTAGCCACTGGGTGCAGCAAGAAAAGCCGGAGTTAGTTAATCAGTATATGCGCGAGTTCTTGGAGGGATAGATTTTGTGTTGTTCTCATCAATTTGATTCTCCTTAACTCAAAACTCAAAACTTTGAATATTTCTGATCCAAAAATCGCAATTTCTGAGATAGTTTAATATACTGCACCCAAGGCTGTTCGGATAACTGCGACACAGCATTAGCAGACAGGGTTGCCGTAAATACATCCCGTCCCTTCGTAACATTAACGCCCAAGCGTGCTAAAAAAGCAGTAGCTTTCGCGTCGGGGACTGGCTCAGTGTGAATAAAGACGACTAAATTCTCTTCTTCTGAGTCTTGAACCTCATTGAGTGCCATCGCCAACGCTGTGTCCAGTTTCTTGTAATTCATGGCCAATTGTTTGAATTCAATATCCTTCCACCCTTCTAGCGCATAAAAAAAAATAGGAGTACAAAACGTTGCACTCCTACAGCATCACAGACCGCTCGGAAAACTATAGATTTAGAGCATTAATCAATCCAAAGCCCCATTTCGGGTCAAAAGCCCCTGCGGGCTGTCCTGGAATCTGGCTATTTTCTCGCAGCAGTTCCTTCACAACCTCTGGTTCAAGACTCGGATCGCGCTCTAGGAGTAGGGCAACAATACCCGCCAGGAATGGGCAGGCCATACTCGTACCAGCATTCACGACATAATTAGTATTCACCATTGACCCTCGCGAGGGACTGGAATCCGCCGAAAGCGCAGAAGTAATCATCGCTCCAGGTGCGGCTAAATCCGGCTTCTGCTCCCCATTACGCAGAGGACCTTCGCTGCTAAAGTCAGAAATGTCGTCCAAATCCAGTCCCACTTCGCGTGGCTTGTTATCAATATCCGTGTATTGTACTTTCGTCGTGTAGGAGGCAACCGTGATGGCACGTTGCGAGGCTCCGGGG
>DATNQL010000637.1:0-5375 GCA_036704025.1 Stenomitos sp. | reverse complement strand
CACACCGATTAATCCCGGAAACACTCGACTGGATAGCCCTACCGTGACATAGTAGTTCTCTCCAATACGATAGACTCGACCAGAACCAGTGTCATCAGAACCTTCTGCAATGGGTTCGCCAGAGGAGGGCTGATACTCTGTGGAAAAGACATTCTGGATACTTTCATCGTTGCTACCACTGAACTCAGGGATAAAAGTCGTATCCGATGATGCAAAATCGGTATCTGAGTTACTACTGGAGTTGCTATTTGAGTTAGAGTTGCCGTTGCTAGAAGAAGATCCTGTAGCACTAAACCCTGGTGGGGTGGGAATGGTGAGAAAACCACCGGTTAGGTCAACATCGAAGTCAGTTGGGTAACTTTTTCCATTAACCTCATCTGTAAAATCGGCGGCTGGAATAGTAGTGCCTAGAATGGTTTGATCAGTTGGGTCAGAACCTTTCGGTTGGACTTGGAAAACAAGGACGTTGGCAATAGCACTGCCCGTTGATGTAGACGAGCCTGAAGTGGCTACACCCCCAGAGGTAATCAGAGTATAGTCAGGCGGTGTGGAATATTTGGTACTGTCAAAGTTAGAGCCGGTTGAATCGACAGAAGTCAAGGTGAACTCCAAGGTGGCGGGGAGTCCAATAAACAGCGCCGGTTGACCATCTGACGTAAAAGCTCGGAACGATACATTCCCATCGACGCTACCAGTATTGCCTACGGCAGGAGTGCCCCCAGCCGTAATATTTAGAGTCGGAACGGTTCCTTCTTTAAATAAGATCGGAGTTGGTATATCTCCCCGATTAGTTTGAATGCGAAGTGTACCGTCTTTGACACTACTTCCATACACCAAACTAGAAGAACCAGATGTACCAGAGCCTGGAACGAAAACTGTACCGTCAATAAAAGAAGCTTGACCGCCTGTAATGTTAACGATATCTTGACCACTACTGGGTGGTTGTTGTTGGGCATGAGCGGGTGCAGCCGCTATGAAGGCTAAGCTTCCAGCGAGTCCAAAAAACCCAAGAGCGTATCGAGCAGATTTGGCAATCATGATGGAAATCCTCGGTAGACGAAGTCAATGCAGTGATTTTTTGCAATCGGACTTAACTGTTCTCTGACGCAATAGTGCTGGGGGAGTTCCCAGTTGTGGAAAACAGATCATTTTGTAACGCTCCTATTTCCACAACTTCAGAACTTATGCAAAACAGCCGCCGCCTAAAAATCCTGTTTCCCCATGGGTATTTTTAGGAATGAGTTGTTCATGCACAAGAGACTAGAACGTAAATGTAGTACGCACAGCACCGATCGTTACTGTATCGCTATTGGGGTTATGACCCGGATCAAAAACCACCACAACACCGGGCGTAATGCTGATATTGTCGCTGACACGGAGACGGTAGAATGCTTCTACATGGGTGGATGTTCCGGGTTGGTCTCCAGGATTGCCAAAACCTGATCCAGAAATGGCGTCAGGGATATTAAATCCAACTGGCAAATCGCTACTCGTAATTTTGGGAAGCTGACCGACATAAATACCGCCCAAATTTCCGCGACCTAATAAATCGGGGAAATTGAGGAATGCCATCCAGTTAAAGGTATTCACATTTCCCGATTCCCCTGGTATCCAAGACTTGGTGAAGCCAGCCCAACCTCCAACGGTAAAGCGTGGCGAAACTCGTAAACTCACGGTTCCACCGAAGGCATCAGTTTTGAGGGGTGAACCAAAGGCTACCAGATCATCCCCAATTCCCGTACCGATTCTGCCCGTATCGTTGCGACCACCGGGGGTGTAGGAATTGATGTAATTCAAAGCAATATCCAACCGATTGATCGGAGTGATCGCTAACTGTACACCCGCTACAGTTTTCCCTCGGTCACCACCGAAGATGCCTCCCAAAGAGGAATTAGAGGCAAAATCAGTGGAATACACTCCCTGCAAACTAATCCGAGGCGTCACTTGCCAATCGAAACCGACGCCACTGCTACCACCAATGTTGATGATGGGGTTGCGCTGAGCAAAAGCAGAAATGGGGCCAAATCCTGCACTTTCCACACGGTTAGCACCTCGGAAGACGTTCACCGGATTAACCCCTGCGGTACCAACAATTACGGCAAAATTTCTGCCGAATAGATGGCGAAAGGTGAGGTCACTCAGGACAACGTTGTTATCGGGATTCGTTGGCCCTTCATATCCTAATCGGGTAAAGGTGGGATTGGGGTTAAATGGGGTAGTGCTGCCCGATCCGGCTTGGAGACCTGTAAGCAAGATACTGCGAGGGCCAAGCTGGGTAAATAGACTTAATTGCGTATTGGTAATCAGGTTGATATTGGTGCCGCGATCGCGTATTTTCTGACCCGCGAAGAACACAGCCTCGTTTTCAGTGCGTCCCTGGACACCCATGACCACTTGCCCAAACAGTTTAGTGGTGGTCGAGAACTGATGATCCTCCAGAAACGCCGTGCGTCCTTCCAGGGTATCCACCCGTGTTTTCAGCGTTACGAGTTCTGTATTGAACTCATCCAACAATCGCTGTAGTGTCTTTAAATCTTCTTGACTGGCTAAGTCACCTCGACCAGCCAAGATGCGTTCAATTTGCTGTAAACAAGAATTAAGTCCCGCCGCAAATTCATAGCGGGTCATCGCCCGGTTACCCCGGAAGGTACCATCGGGGTAGCCTGCAATACAGCCGTAGCGTTCTACCAGACTTCGTAAGGCTTCAAAAGCCCAATCCGTCGGTTGTACGTCTCGCAATTGGGTCACATTGGTGACCTGATCCATGGACTCGGCAGTGGGATCTTGCAAGTCGTCGAACTCGGAAGATAATGGCTCTTCTGGGCTAACGCTTAGATCAGCTTGAGCCATGGATGCTGGCGATGTGGGATTTTGTTCACTCGGTGCTGATTCATTCGCTTTGGCCAGTGCAGACACCGGAGTTATATCCGCTTCCACAGTAGTATTAGAACTCTGCTCTGATGTGACCGATGCGGTAGATGGCGACAAGGCTTCCGAGGAAGATCGCACCTCTGGTGGGTTGTCTAACTTTACAGACACCCGATGATCGAAACTGAGGTCAGATGGCGAGAGTGCAGAGGCTGCCGTCATCGACTCTTCAACAGGAGTTTGCGAGTTTTGTCCTAAGCCCGCTAAATCTACCGGTTGCGTTCCCAATTCAGCAGATGGATTGAAAGCCTGAGAGGATTTCTCTGGAGGTAACTGGACTTTGACTTCGGGTTGTTCTTGATGGTTGGTTAATGTTTCACTGATGCCCTGTGAATCGTTAGCCGTTCGTGAACTCAGCACGGCTGCGGAATTGGTTTCTAAATCCGGCACCGTTTCAGACTCCGGCGTCTGAGCTTTGACGGGTGCCGCTAGCGTACCCGCTAGTAGTAAGCCGATGTACAGCCAAAGCTTTGAATTGGACATCGACAGATTCCATGAATTATTTTTTTTCACTACCACACCCCTAGTTTTTAATCAACCGTATTACAGATGAAGTTGAATTGATGTATGAAATTTTCTCATTATATGGGGTTTAGACAACCTGACGTTGACCGGATGGCGATCATTTTTGCCACTGCCCCTTTGGCCAGATTGCCTCTAGTTGCTGTCGTGAATTCGGCAATCGTAGGGCTTTGGATTGGCGATGCTAAGACCATTTCAGTCATGAATAGACCTCCTGCACAAGTCCATGGTTGTGACCTAGCAGTGGGATATATTTCTCAGGGCATTACACCTTATGCAAGAAGGCTAAAAAAGGAGCAAGCCTTCGTAAGCTGATGTGCAGCTAAATTGCCATAGCGAAATGGTCGTAATGGGTGTGGGGTGTAGGGTGTAGGGTGTGGAAATAGGCTTTCTTAAAGGCGTCACAGCTTATCACATGATCTTGCCTGAATTGAATCGTGATAAAAATAGAGGCGTTAGTAGATAACTTACTAACGCCCTCATGATATTTTGCCAAGAGATTACTCAATCACAATCTCTAACATATTCAGCTATACCTGATTAACAACCCATGACTTTGAATTCGCTTGGGTATCAGTGGCTTGTCGCTGATTAACATTCTCCGGCAGAGGATTACGAGCCTCAATCAAAGAGATTGCACGCGTCACAGTTTCGGGCAGAATCACAACCAAACCCCCTGTGGCTGCTCGATCTAATCCTGTATTAATCGCCTCTGTTTCCTTGAGAATCACTTCATACTGACAATCCGGTTTTTCTTGGATGATGCCTTTGCCGATTAACTCCGATGCTTGCCCACTGGGTCGTCCTCGCAAATCATCATCTTCTTTGATGATAATTCGATCAAAGATTCTCGCAGAGAGCTTGCCCAGTTCGATAAAATCTTCATCGCGACGGTCTCCTGGCCCTCCAATCACCCCAATGCGCTCTCCCGGCCAATTTTGGACAAAACTGCCTAGCGCTTCATAACTGGCTGCATTGTGGGCATAATCCACCAGAGCATGATAATGACCCAAATTAAACATATTCATTCGCCCTGGTGTCTGATGTACCGAGGCTCGGAATGTGGTCAACGCGGCCCGAATGGCCTCAATGGGGACACCCTGAGCAAAAGCCGCGAGACTCGCCGCTAGGGCATTGGCAATCATGAACGGTGCTCGTCCCTGCATCGTCACCGGCAGATTCACCGCCTGCTCAATGCGTAGCGTCCAATCGCCTTTGAGGATGGATAGATAACCATTCTCATACACCGCCGCCAAACCGCCTTTACGGGTGTGATTTTGCACCAACTCATTGCTGGGATTCATGGCAAAATAAGCCACTTGACCCTTGACACGCTCCGCCATCGCCGCAACGAGGGGATCATCGGCGTTGAGGACAGCATAACCATTGAGACTCACCGATTCGGCTACAACGCTCTTGAGCTTAGCCATTTGATCCAGTGTGTCGATATCTCCCAGACCCAGGTGGTCAGCTGAGACATTTAATACAACGCCTACATCACATTTATCAAACGCCAAGCCGGAACGCAGAATGCCACCTCGTGCCGTTTCGAGAACAGCGACCTCGACGGTGGGGTCTTTCAAAATCACCTGAGCACTTTGTGGACCTGTTGTATCCCCTTTTTCCACAACATGGTCATCAATGTAAATGCCATCGGTGGTGGTGTAACCGACAACCCGTCCAGTTTGGCGATAAATGTGAGCAATCAATCGCGTGGTGGTTGTCTTGCCGTTGGTGCCTGTAATCGAAATGATGGGAATCCGACCCGTTCCGCCATTGGGAAATAGCATATCCAAAACAGGAGCCGCCACATTTCGCGGTAACCCAACACTCGGACAGACATGCATCCGGAAACCAGGAGCCGCATTCACTTCCACAATCACGCCCTCTACGTCTCGTAGTGGCTTGGTGATATCCGGTGTCAC